>NZ_JBMVQX010000002.1:0-177547 GCF_050522745.1 Myroides sp. C15-4
CCGGTGTAGCTCAGTTGGCTAGAGCAGCTGATTTGTAATCAGCAGGTCGTGGGTTCGAGTCCCTCCATCGGCTCAATATTTAAAAGTCTTGCAAGGCAATTTGCCGGTGTAGCTCAGTTGGCTAGAGCAGCTGATTTGTAATCAGCAGGTCGTGGGTTCGAGTCCCTCCATCGGCTCTAAAGCTTCCTATTCTTAGGAAGCTTTTTTTATTTTCTTTATTCCTATTCAAAGATTCCGTAAATTTAGATTCCGTTTAATCGGAAATTAGTGTTTCTCTTATCGAAAGAATTCAAGCTATGATATCTTTACTCTTCGAATCAGAATGGATTATTTATTGGGAAGTGGTCTACTTCATCATTGCAATTCTCGTTGCGATTCGAATTATCTATGATACCGATTCCATCTCGAAAACACTAGCCTATCTGTTGTTGGTTTTCTTTGTACCTGTTTTTGGAATCGTTTTCTATTTTTCCTTCGGAATCAACTACCGCAGAAGGAAGATGTATTCTAAAAAATTAATTGCCAATGACAATTATGGTGAACGTTTATACAAACGTCTAAGTGAAATACACCTCGATTTAAACCAACAAGGACATCCTATTGTAGATAAACATCGCTCTTTTGTGAAGTTATTGGCTAATGATATTGTGGGTGAAGGGCCATTATTGGTTGATAATGATGTGGAACTCCTTCAAAATGGAGAGGCGTTTTTTCCGCGTTTATTGGCAGATCTCAAAGCAGCAAAACACCATATTCACATCGAATATTATATCTATGAAAATAACGAAATAGGCAGGGAAATTGCCGAATTGTTAAAAGCGAAAGCCAAAGAAGGAGTTGAGGTACGCTTTATCTATGACGATTTTGGCAGTAGAAGTATTCGTAAAAATATTGTAAAAGATTTACGAACCAATGGTGTACAAGCCTTCGCATTTAATAAGATTATTCTCTTAGCTTTAGCAAATCGTCTCAATTACCGCAATCACCGTAAAATAGTGGTAATTGACGGGCAAATTGCCTATACAGGGGGAATTAATATATCGGATCGATATGACAACAGTAGAAAGGCTGAAAATGACTTCTTCTGGCGCGATACCCACATCCGAATTGAAGGAAGTGGCGCCTACGGACTGCAACACGTGTTTTTAACGGATTGGAATTTTTGTAGTAAAGAAAATTTGAGCTTTACCGCGGATTACTTTCCTAAAATTCACTTGGGAAAACAAAAGACATTACCTGTGCAGGTAATCGCTTCAGGACCTGATTCCGATGTGCCTTCTATTTTATTTAGCGTATTACAAGCCATCCAAGAGGCCGAACATGAAATTTGTATTACAACGCCCTACTATATTCCCGATGAATCCCTCCAAGTGGCAATTAAAATGGCGGTACTCAGTGGAAAAAAAGTCAAGTTACTCTTGCCGGGAATTACAGATTCTCTAACCGTTAAATTGGCTTCAGAATCGTATTTTCAAGAACTTTTAGAGTCAGGCGTTGAAATCTACTTGTATAAAAAAGGATTTATACATGCAAAAACCTGGGTGATTGACGCTGGAATTAGCTCAGTCGGAACGTGTAACTTGGATCACCGAAGCTTTGATCTAAATTTTGAAGTTAATGTGGTACTCTATGATATGGATTTTGCTCGTCAGATGCGTGCCATGTTTGAAGCAGATTGCAAAGATTCTATTCAACTGAAACTAGACCGTTGGAATAAACGCTCCAAATGGCATCGCCTAAAAAATAGCTTTTTGCGTCTGTTGTCTCCTTTACTTTAATGGAGAAGGGAA
Organism: Myroides sp. C15-4; assembly: GCF_050522745.1. Classification (NCBI taxonomy): domain Bacteria; kingdom Pseudomonadati; phylum Bacteroidota; class Flavobacteriia; order Flavobacteriales; family Flavobacteriaceae; genus Myroides; species Myroides sp. C15-4. The sequence continues at coordinate 1,791 of NZ_JBMVQX010000002.1, forward strand.
AAGGGAGAAGGGTGAATGAATGTCCCTAAATATGGTTGACCGTTTTTAAACATTAATTTCATTATTAAATATAGTAATAAATGGGAATTTGTGCGGTTTGTTCTTTGCTCTTTTGTTCTTTGTTCTTTGCTCTTTGCTCTTTGCTCGGTTTGCGATACACTGTAAACGGTTCACCGTTAACCATAAACTGTTCATCGTAAACTAAAAAAAAGGATCCCTTTTTCAAAGAATCCTTTTTTCGCGTAATAATTGAAGTCTTGTATAGAAATTTAGAATAATCCTCCTGCACCACCACTTTGTTTCGTGTTGGTATCTCTATACTTTCTTTGCAACGAACGTCCTTTTCCACCACCAAAGGTATAGTTTACACCAATGTATACCGATTGGCTTTCCCAGGTAAATTCACCAGTTGAAGGATAAGGATATTTTGTTTTGTATTTATATGACATCGTGTTGAAGATATCGTTAAATCGGAAGCTGATGCTTAACTTATTATCGAGTAAGGCATAACGAGCACCTGCGTCAATTTTGTACATTTCTTGTGCGTCTGAGGTAATTCCATCTACGCCTCCTCTATAAAATCCGAATAAGTTGAAGCGAAGGTTTTTTGTTGCTTTGAAATTACTGTTTAAACGCGCGTTAAATGCATTTGCTGTGATATCACGCAATACGGTATTCATGGTTCCTGTAGCGTCTAATTGAGATACAAATCCCGTTTGTTTAATGCTAGAGAAATCAATTGCTGGTTGCATATCCCACCAAGAGGTAACAAGGATATTCGCAGAAACTTCAAATCCGTAAGCATCGTTTGATTTATAGTTGTCAAAAGTCATTAACAACGCATTTGGATTGTCGTTCTCTGGATCATCGTAAATAACGTGATTAATTTCGTGGTTGATACGTCTATAGTACACACCAGCTGTAATGCTGCTTCTCTTCGCAAATAAACGCGTATAATTTAACTCAACAGAATTGGTAAACTGTGGTTTTAGTTCTGGATTCCCTACCATCGTCATTAATGGCGTAGAGAATTGACGCACTGGATTTGTTTGTCTTACCCCAGGGCGATCTACTCGACGGCTATAGCTCACGTTAAACATATCGCTATCTGTAAGGTTATAGCCCACGTAAACCGATGGATAAAGCGTTACATAATCATCTTTAAATGTCGAAGCCCCATCCAATTTAGAATCTACTTTATAACTCTCTACTCTCGTTCCTACTTGGTAGTTGAATTTACCTAAGGTTTGACCGAAAGTTGCATAAGCCGAAAAAATATCTTGATCATACTTATTGTCAATGTGTTTTTGGTTGATTGGAATTAGTGGATTGTTTGAATTAAAGCTATTATCTGCTCTTGAAATTCTAGCTTCAGCCCCTAATTCTAGCTTGGTATGATCGTTTAAGGGATTGACGTAATCAATGTTTAACGTTGACAAGGTATTTTTGTCGTTGTTGCCATCTTGATAGAGCAAGTCGTTGGCTACACCTAATTTTGTTAGGTAGTCACCATCCATATCTGACTTGTTGATGTTGTGATTCATCTCAACATCTAACGTATGTCCTTTTTTAGCGAATAGATGTTTGTACGCTAAATTGTAAGTACTAAATGTATTTTTATTGTCGTAAAACGTCTTTTGAAAAATATTGTCAAACGATTGATCAGGGTAGAGCGTTGTCGTTTTTAAATCAACACTGTGTTTATTCGTGCTTTGATTCGTATAAAAAGACAAGGTATTTTGATCGTTAATATAGTAATCAACCCCAACTTTATATAATATATTCTTGTTGTTGTTTAACATATTGATGGTTGTAGGCGATAGAATATCCTTGCGAAACATTTCACCGTCATTTTTCGATTTTCCATCAGAATAACTCGCATTTCCAAAAAAGTTTAACTTCCCTTTTCTGTAGTTTAAGTTTAAAGAAGTGGTAGACTGAATGTTCTTAGCAATCGTAACACCACTATCTATAGAACCATTAAACCCATCTGATGTATTTTTGTGTAACACAATATTGATGATCCCCGACATGCCTTCTGGGTTGTATTTTGCACTTGGGTTAGTGATTAATTCAATACTTTTAATTGAGGTTGACGGAATCTGTTTCAGCAATTGTTCTGCAGACATATTTGTTGGTCTTCCATCTAATAAGATACGCACGTTTTCATTTCCTCTCAATGAAATTTTGCCATCTTTATCCACGTTAACTGAAGGAATATTATTCATAATATCAGCTGCAGTAGCCCCTACAGTAGTTAAGTCTTTACCAACGGTAATGACTTTGCGGTCAATTTTTTGTTCAATTGTAGATCGTTCTGCTACAATATTTACGTCAGCTAAGGTTGTCGATTCGGCCTCTAGGTAAATCGTACCTAAATCTGTAGCACTTTTTAAGGTAATTTCTTTGTGAAAAGGCGTGTATCCTATAAATTGAATGTCTAAATTATAGGTATCAGCAACAGCAGTTATAGTAAAAGAACCGTTGTCAGATGTCATACCTCCTGTAATCACCGCATCTCCTTTTTTAAGGGTAATCGTAGCATAAGGAATGGCTTCATTTAGGTTTTTGTCCAACACGCGTCCTGATATTTTTACTGAACTTTGGGCGTAGACTCCACAAAAGGAAAGTAAAAAAAACAATAAAGTTAGTTTTGAATTCATTTGATTAGTTGAATTAAGTTTTTTTGTCTACCCTAATAGACTGAGAATCGTTACTTTTGTTACATCGCAAAAAAATAAAAAAGTAAAAAAATAAATTAATTATTTTTAAATGTTTGATTTTTAGTTTTTTACACCTTATTTAGAAAAAATATAAATTCATGAGATATACTGTTTTTTGTGGTTCAAGTTCAGGAAATAAAAAGGAATATAGGACAGAGGCAACAGCTTTAGGAGAAGCGTTAGCTAAACATGAGATTGGTGTTGTGTACGGCGGTGCAAAGGTCGGCTTAATGGGGGCTATTGCTGATGGGGCATTAGCACATGGAGGGGAAGTAATTGGGGTCTTGCCGTATTTTTTGGCAGATGTCGAATTGGGACATACAGGGTTAACAGCTCTTTATCACGTGGATACCATGCACGAACGCAAAGCTAAAATGGATGAATTATCTGACGGCATTATTGCTTTACCAGGAGGGTATGGTACGTTGGAAGAATTTTTTGAAGTGCTGACTTGGGGACAGTTGGGGTTGCATAAAAAACCAATTGCACTATTAAATGTTGCTGGATTTTACGATCCGTTGATGCAAATGATCAATCGTATGGTAGAACAAGGGTTCTTAAAGCAAGAAAATAGAGAAATGATTATCATTTCGGCTGATATTGAGGATCTATTACAGCAAATGAGTCAATACGAAGCGCCAAAGGCCGGCAAATGGATCACAAAGGATCAAACCGTCTAAGAGTGCTAAAAAAAGATTAAAATAGTTATTTTCGGACTTATTTTTCGTATTTTACCTACTCAAGTATGAATAAAAGTAAAAATGGAAAAAAACAATAACAATATAGCGATACTCGTCGATGGCGATAACGCACAAGCAAAACTATTAGAGAATATCTTAGCGGAAGTATCGAAATACGGAAAGGTTACTATACGCCGTATTTACGGTGATTGGACTACTCCACAAATGAATAGTTGGAAAGATTTACTCAATGATTTGTCCTTTTCACCCATTCAAAAATTCAACTATACCTCAGGGAAAAATTCAACCGACAGCTCGTTGATTATCGACGCCATGGATATCCTACACGATAAAATGGTCGATGGCTTTTGTATTGTTTCCAGTGATAGTGATTATACAGGTTTGGCGAAGCGAATCCGCGAAGAAGGAATCTTTGTTATGGGGATAGGAGAAAAGAAAACACCGAATGCGTTTGTGCAGTCCTGTGAAATCTTTACCTATTGTGAAACTTTGATGCCCAAAGCTGTTCAAGTGGAAAAAGCAGCAAGTGCGGAGAAGAAACAAGTGGTTGGAGAAGAGGAAGAAAATGAAGTAAGAACAATCAGTAAAAAAGAAATGCGTCTTATTGATCGCGCATTTGATATGTCTGTAGATGAGGAAGTAGAAGCGTATATTTCTACAGTAGGGAATAACCTACGCAAGTTAAATCCCAGTTTTGATCCCCGTGATTATGGGTTTCGAAATCTAACCGAGATGTTCAAACACCTCAAAACTTATGAAGTGATCAACAATAACGTGAAGGGATTAAATCACCCTTTAGTCAAGAAGAAATAGCTTGTGAATAGCTTTTAAAAAAACAGCTGTCTTTACGTTAAAGACAGCTGTTTTTTTGTGAGTATTATAGTTTTGTATTTAAACTACTTTTTTTACAGTCATATTCTTTACCACTGAAAGCAAAATATAAAGCAAGATGATAACTGGAATAGCTAAATAGTGTAATACGGCCAAGAGGATAATAGAAACAACTACAAAACCCAGTTGCAATTTAGAGGCACCTAAGTTTTTAGGATCTATTTTTAACGAAAATAACGGCAACTCTGCATTCATAATATACGCACTCAATACACTGATAATTACCAATACATAAGGGTTACTCAAGAAAGAAATAACAGCTTCTGAATTGGTTGTACTTACAATAAGAGGTAAGCTCAAAATGAAAAGGGCATTGCCTGGTGTAGGCAATCCGATAAATGAATCCGTTTGTCTGGTGTCTATATTAAATTTTGCTAGGCGATATGCTGCCCCCAAGGTAATAAGGAAGCCGAGATAAGGCACAATAGCCATATAATACGTTTCGGGAGTCAAATTGTATGGACCTTGCGTCTCTTGAATATTAGCCAATTGTTTGTAGATGATTAATCCAGGAACAACACCGCTGGTTACCATATCAGCTAGGGAATCCAGTTGAAGACCTAGTTCGCTTTTTACGTGGAGAATTCGAGCTAAAAATCCGTCCCAATAATCAAAGAAAATACCAATACACACCCATATAAAGGCCATGAGGATGTTATCATCAAAAGCGTAAATACAAGCAATTAGTCCTGAAAGGAGATTCAATAAAGTGATGAAATTTGGAATGTGTTTTTTCATGTAATTGTTATTTAGGTCTTGATCTAGGATATAAATATAAACGTTATTTCCTAAGACAAAGGTATTATAAACTTACAAATAATAATATCGCCCTCGCCTTTTAGTTTTTTACTATTTTTACAACTTAGTATAAATAATAAAAAGAGGTTTGTGAAAAAACTAGCAGTAGGTACGTTGCTCTTTTGTGTTGGATTTGCTGCCAATGCCCAGAAAGCGCGAAAATATTCCAATGAATTTTTAAATATCGGAGTTGATGCGGTGTCTATGGGAATGGCAAATAGCGTGGTATCCTCAACAGGTGACGTAAATGCGGTATATTGGAACCCCGCTGGATTGATGCGCTTAGAAGATCAACAGGTTTCTTTGATGCATGCGAGCTATTTTGCCAATATTGCGCAATATGATTACGGTGCATTTGCTATGCCTTTGGATGAAAAAAGCGCCTTAGGATTCTCGATCATCCGATTTGGTGTTGATGATATTATGAATACCACAGAGCTAATTGATCAACATGGAAATATCGATTATAACCGCATTAGTCTATTCTCTGCGGCAGATTATGCCTTTGTGTTGTCTTATGCGCGTAATACCCCCATTGCAGGGCTAACCTATGGAATCAATGCCAAGGTAGTTCGCCGTGTCATTGGGAAATTTGCTGATTCTTGGGGATTTGGCTTTGATGCTGGGGTGCAATACAAAACCAAGTCCGAGTGGATGTTTGGTGTGATGGCCAGAGATATTACGACGACCTACAACATGTGGAGCATCAACAAAAAAGAATACAGCAAAGTACAAGATGCCGTGGAAGGAATGAATCAAGAATTACCAGAAACAACCGAAATTACATTGCCTAAACTGCAAGTAGGGGTTTCCAAAAATGTACAATTGTCTCGTGATTTGAATTTGCTAGCCGCTATGGCAGTTCATGTGGAATTCGCCGAAACGAATGCGGTGATCTCCAGCGGATCCATGAGTATGACACCCTCCTTGGGAGTTGAATTTGGTTATGCCAATTTGGTATTTGTACGCGGAGGTGTAGGAAACTTCCAAAATAACAGGCAAATGGACAATACCAAAAAAATGGAATTTCAACCCAATATTGGTGTGGGATTCCACTATAAAGGTATCCAAGTCGATTATGCCTTAACAGATATAGGTGATCAAAGTGCAGCCATTTATTCAAATGTCTTCTCGTTAAAATTAGATTTAGGAATTTTTAGAAAATAGAAAATGAAAAAAGTATTCGCGTTGCTTTTTGCAGTGCTTCTCTTACAACTAACCTATGGAAATACAGCCGAGCGAAAGTTGTCGGAGAAAGCGCAAATTAGCGTCTTAACTTGTGGAACAGGAGGAGAACTCTACTCCTTATTTGGACATACTGCTATTCGCGTTTACGATCCAGCAGAGGGAATCGATCGCGTGTACAACTATGGCATGTTTGATTTTAGTACCCCTAATTTCTATGGTAAATTTGTCAAAGGGGATTTACTTTATTTTGTCGATTATGAAAATTATAAAAATTTTGTAGTTAATTACGCCTACGCTAATCGATCCGTGGTAGAACAAGAACTCAACCTGTCGGTAGAACAAAAGCAAACCATTTGGACCAACTTAAATCAATCGCTAAAGGAAGAAAATCGCTATTATATCTATAAATTTATCGACCAAAACTGTACAACCAAAGTGGTCGATATTCTCAATGACGTTTTGCCAACCCCCGTAGAAGTGGCAGTAAAAGGCAATACAGCTACCTATCGAAGCATACTAAATACCTATTTAAAAGATCGCTATTTCGAAAAGTTGGGCATTAATTTAATTTTTGGTAATAAAGTTGATCACCCCTCAAATTTGTTGTTTTTACCTGATAAGTTTCAGTTGGGATTGACACAAAGTAAAAATGGAAACCAACCCTTAGTCAAAGAGGAAAAAAACGTTTTTCAATCCCAGCCAACCGATAGCTATGTATGGTGGAATACCTACTGGTTCGCCTCCTTGGCTATGCTTATTCTGATGGTATTAACCTTAAATAAGACTATTCGATCGATCTATTTTGTTTGTATTGGCTTGTTTGGATGGTTTTTCTTACTGGTGGGTTTTTATTCTCTGCATGGGGAAATACTACTGAATAATGTGGTTTTTTTATGTAATCCTCTACTTATTTTTATTCCATTTGTTAAATCGTTAAATAAAATTAAGTCAATATTGGGTATTATTGTTGTAATATTGTTAATACTGTATGTTATGTTGAATTTTTATTCAGAAAAATTAATAATAACCTTACCTTTGTACCTGTTAACTCTTGTAACTTTATTTTTGGAATTTAAGCCAGTTTTACAAAATAGAGTGAAGAATAAATAGTAGACTATGTTTTCTTTTTTTAAATCAAAACCTATTTTAAAAGATTTAATTCCCGATAATTATGTGGATATTCACTCGCATTTAATTTATGGAATTGACGATGGTGCCCAAACCATTGAAGATACGCGAACTATTATTAAAGCGATGCAGCAGTTGGGATTTGAACAAGCCATTGCTACACCACATACGACCCCATTAGTTTGGGAAAATACAAGAGAAGGTATTCTAAGTCAGTATCAAAAAGTACAAGAGGAATTACCAGCAGAATCTAAAGCGATAGACTTGCGTGTTGCTTCTGAATACATGATGGATGAAACACTATTGCCTCGTATCGAAAATAAAGAGCTCTTAACGTTAAAGAACAAGTATGTGTTGGTAGAAATGTCGTATATGAACCCACCTATTCAACTGATGGACATCTTATTTCAATTGAAGTCAAACGGATACGATATTGTGTTGGCTCATCCAGAGCGTTACAACTTTTACCATCAAAATACAGCTATGTATAAGAAGCTGAAAAAAGCAGGCTGTCACTTCCAAATGAATTTACTTTCTGTAACAGGTTATTACGGTAAACACGTTTTAGAAGCGGCTAATTTTTTATTATCTAACGGATTAATTGATTTTGTTGGATCGGATATTCATCACGAAAAACACATTAGAGGATTTGAATCTAAAGTAGAGGTGAAAGGCGTAGAGTTTTTTACACAGGCCATTCACAATAATCAAGAATTTAGAAAGTAATACAGTAACTATATAAAAAAAGCCACTCGTCTGAGTGGCTTTTTTTATATGTGTTAGAAACTATTTATCAACAACTTCTCCTTTAATTCTCAAAGGCACCGTACCGTTTTCAAAGTTTACGGCATTCGATTCAACTGTAATCGTACGGCTAATTCTACCAATGCTCATGTTGTATTTCACATCGATTTTTCCTGTTTTACCTGGCATAATGGGCTCTGTTGGTTTTGAAGGAACTGTACATCCACATGTAGAACGAACATTCGTAATGATCAACGGTTGATCTCCTGTGTTTGTAAATTCGAAAGAGCGCAACCCATCGTCAGTACCTCTAACTACTGTACCATAATCGATTGTGTTGTTTTCAGCTGCGAACTGAATCTTTGGACCATTTTGAGCAAATGTCAAAGCACTAGATAATACTAATGCGAATACTGCTATTAATTTTTTCATTACTATAACTTTTTGTTGTTTTGTAAAATTAAAAACTTTTCGAAAACTCGCAAATTTTTTTGCATATTCGATTTTAGATATACTTTTATAATTGACGAGTAATAATTACTTTTGTACAATACAAAGATAACGAAAACTACGGTTACAAAGAATGAAAAAAACTATTTTTCTGCTAAGCAACTGGATGTTTTGTCTTTTTTTAATAATTAAATTATAGAATAATGGTAATTCCTGCACAATTTGACGCAAAGCAAGTAGAGCAAAAATGGTATCAGTATTGGATGGAAAATAATTTTTTCCGATCTATACCAGATGAGAGACAGCCGTACACGATTGTAATACCTCCTCCAAACGTAACAGGAGTATTGCATATGGGGCATATGTTGAATATTACAATTCAAGATGTATTAATACGTCGTGCCCGTTTAAGAGGGCTAAACGCATGTTGGGTCCCGGGAACGGATCACGCATCTATTGCAACTGAAGCTAAAGTCGTCGCTAAATTGAGAGAGCAGGGAATCAATAAAAACGACCTAACTAGAGAAGAATTTTTACAACACGCTTGGGAATGGAAAGAGGAATATGGAGGCGTGATTTTAGATCAGTTGAAAAAATTAGGCGCTTCGTGTGACTGGGATCGTACAAAATTTACGATGGATCCAGCAATGTCACAACAAGTGATTAAGTTGTTTGTTGATTTGTATAACAAAGGATTAATTTACCGCGGATACCGCATGGTAAACTGGGATCCTGAAGCGAAGACTACGCTATCAGATGAAGAGGTAATCTATGAAGAACGCCAAGGAAAACTATACCATATAAACTATCAAATCGAAGGTACTTCGGATTATTTGACGATTGCAACTACACGCCCAGAAACGATTTTGGGAGATAGTGCTATTTGTATTAATCCAAATGACGAACGCTATCAACACCTAAGAGGAAAACAAGCGATTGTGCCGATTTGCAACCGCGTTGTACCGATTATTTTTGATGAGTATGTGGACATGGAGTTCGGAACAGGATGTCTAAAGGTTACCCCTGCACATGATGTAAATGATAAAGACCTAGGAGAACGTCACAATTTAGAAATCATTGATATCTTTAATGCTAATGCGACACTAAATGATTTAGGTTTACACTATAAAGGAAAAGATCGCTTTGTCGTACGCAAGGAAATTGAGGCTGAATTAGCGTCAATTGGCGCGTTGGAAAAAGTGGAAAACTACCTGAATAACGTGGGAACATCAGAGCGTACAAAAGCGGTAATTGAACCGCGTTTGTCTGATCAGTGGTTCTTGAAAATGGAAGAATTGGCAAAACCTGCTTTAGATGCGGTAATGACAACAGAAGAGGTAAAACTATATCCAAGTCGTTATAACAGTACCTATAGAAGCTGGTTGGAAAATATTCGCGATTGGAATATTTCTCGTCAATTATGGTGGGGACACCAAATTCCAGCCTTCTACTATGGAGATGGAAAAGAAGACTTCGTTGTAGCGGAAACAAAAGAAGCAGCGCTTGAATTAGCAAAAACCAAAACGGGAAATGCAAATTTAACTGTAGCCGATTTAAAACAAGATGAAGATGCTTTGGATACTTGGTTCTCTTCTTGGTTATGGCCAATGTCTGTATTTAACGGATTAATTGATCCTGAAAATGAAGAGTTTAAGTACTATTATCCAACAAATGATCTAGTAACGGGACCCGATATTATTTTCTTCTGGGTAGCGCGTATGATCATGGCAGGTTACGAGTATACAGGTAAACAACCGTTTACCAATGTTTATTTCACGGGAATCGTACGGGATAAACAACGCCGTAAAATGTCAAAATCACTAGGAAACTCTCCAGATGCGTTAGGATTAATTGACAAGTTTGGTGCTGATGGAGTTCGCGTAGGTTTATTGTTATCTGCAGCAGCAGGAAATGATATCTTATTCGACGAAGACTTATGTGCACAAGGAAAAGCATTTACCAATAAAGTATGGAATGCCTTCCGTCTAATTAAAGGATGGGAAGTATCTGAAACCTTGGAACAACCTGAAACAGCCAAAGTTTCATTGGCTTGGTACGAAGCAAAATTGCAAAAAACACTAGTGGAAATCGAAGATCATTTCTCAAAATACAGAATTTCAGATGCCTTAATGGCCATCTATAAATTAGTATGGGATGATTTCTGTTCTTGGTTCTTGGAAATGATTAAACCGGGATACCAACAGCCGATCGACGCCACTACCTATGCGAAAGTAATTGAATTGTTGGAGGAAAACTTGAAGCTTTTACATCCATTTATGCCTTTCTTAACTGAAGAAATTTGGCAACACATCCATACGCGTACGCCTGAACAAGCCTTAGTGATTTCGTCTTGGCCAGCAATAAAAGAGTATGACGAGAAATTAATCAAAGAGTTTGAGTTCGCTATGGAGGTTATTGCAGGTATCCGTACCATCAGAAAGGATAAAAACATTGCGTTCAAGGAAACAATTGATTTAAAAGTAATCAACAACGAAAACATCTCAACCTATTTTGACAGTATAATCTCAAAATTAGGAAATGTGGTAAGTTTGGAATACGTAACAGATCAAGTAAGTGGAGCATTGTCATACCGAGTAAAATCGAATGAATACTTTATTCCAATGGCAGGGAATGTCAATGTGGAAGAAGAAATAGCAAAACTAGAAGAAGAATTGAAATACTTGAAAGGATTCTTGAAATCGGTACAAGGAAAGCTATCAAATGAAAAATTTGTCAGTGGAGCTCCTGAACAAGTTGTAGCGAATGAAAAACAAAAAGAAGCCGATGCGTTGGCTAAAATTTCAACGATTGAACACAGTTTAGCTGGTTTGAAATAGACATAAAAAAAGTTGATCCTAAGGTCTTTCGTTTGTGTAAGCAAACGAAAGACCTTTTTTTTTATCTTCGCTCTTATGAAATACAACCTCCATACCCATTATCGATCTAGTGAACTAGATACATTGGCAATTGTCAATCAAGACTTGCTTGCGGTCGATTTGACAATTCCTCATTTTTCTTTGGGTATTCATCCTTGGTATATTGAACCTGCTTTGATTGAGGAACAATTGCATTTCATTGAAAACCACCTTCAACACCCCAATTGTTTGGCGATTGGCGAATGCGGACTCGATAAGAAAATAGAAATTCCCTTGGCATTACAAGAAGAAGTGTTGCTTCGTCAATTACTTCTTGCAGAAAAAAATAAAAAAGCTGTAATTTTGCACGTCGTTTCTGCCTATCAAGAAATCATTGCACTTAAGAAGCGATTGAATCTCACTATTCCGCTCATTGTTCATGGATTTAATAAACATCAACAAGTAGCCGAGAGTTTATGGAAAAATGGGATCTATCTCTCTTTTGGTCGCGCACTTCTGAGTAATACGCGATTACAAGAAACTTTTGTTGCGGTACCCAAAGCGTTTGTGTTTTTGGAAACGGATGACGATCAGACTATAACCATAGCAGAGGTTTATGCTAAAGCAGCAGAATTACGTCCAGCTATTGATGAAATTGTAGCGTCCAATTTTAAACGCGTGATGAATAAAGAATAATAAAAACAGCCTTTTAGGGTGATTAATAAATAGAAATAGATGGCTATTTGGCAAGAAAGAGCAGCCTTGCTTTTTAAAGAAGAAGGGCTCGAAAAATTAAAAAACGCCAACGTATTAGTTGTTGGATTAGGGGGAGTAGGATCATTTGCCGCTGAGTTTTTGGCTCGTGCAGGTGTGGGAACGATGACTATTGTAGATGGAGATACTGTTGATATCACCAATATCAACAGGCAATTACCTGCTTTACATTCTACAGTAGGTAGGGCAAAAGTACATGTGGTAGGAGATCGTTTGCTAGATATCAATCCCGAATTAAACCTCACGCGTATCGAGGAGTTTTTGTCTCCTGAACGTACCCATGAAGTAGTAACGGAAGAATACGATTACGTTTTGGATTGTATTGATAGTATTACACCTAAAATCAACTTAATCCTCGCTGCTAAACGCAAACGCGTAAAAGTAATCAGCGCTATGGGAGCTGGTGGAAAAATGCAAGCGTCAAAAATAGTGGTGAAAGACATCAGCAAAACGGATGTATGTCCTTTGGCAAAACAAATCCGCAAACGCTTAAAGAAAGAGGGGATCTCATCAGGAGTAAAGGCAATCTTTTCAACGGAAAAACCCGATGAAAGTAGTTTGAAAATGACGGATGGATCAAACTTTAAAAAGTCGTTTTTTGGAACGAACAGCTGGATGCCTGCTTTGTTTGGCTTACATGCAGCAGAAAATGTAATTCGCTATTTACTAGCAAAATAAAAAAAGCAACTTTAGGGTTGCTTTTTTTGTTCTTTGTTCTTTGTTTTTTGCTCTTTGTACTTTGCTAGGACAATCATGGATAACAATAATTATCTTATAGAAGAATTTAAACAAATCGAAGCGCAGTGAAAATCGAATCGCAGTGAAAATCGGAACGCAGTGTAGATTCATCGAACACCGAAATAAATATAAACTAGGTGAGATATATTCATCGAATACCGAAACAAATATAAACTAGGTGAGATAAATCGAGTAGACCGAGAAAATCTCATCTTAAAGTACTTCAAAAGCCAATAACAGTTGAAGCACTACAATGGCTACAGATAAGATCCACAGAAATCCGTAGATACAATATTGGAAAATACTTGTTTTTTCACCCGCTATTTTTTTTGCTTTTTGCAACATCAGCATAGGGATAATTAGAGCGAGAATTACCAAAGAGATAGAGGCATATCCTAGGGCGATTACAAATCCATCAGGATAGAACAAGGCAAATAAAATAGGAGGTAAGAAGGTCAAGATAAACGCACTGACGTTGTGTTTAATTCTTGGTCGATCTTTGGCTAAATCTTTAATATAGTCATTTAAAGCCATGGCAACACCCCAAAATGAAGTAAGGATAGCTGCGGCGGCAAAAATGGTAAAGGCTACTTTAATGAATGGAGAATTATTGATTTCTTTAATGGCTAAGAGCAAGCCTTCTAGTCCGGCATTGTTTTGTAAAATAGCACTGAAAACAGCACTCTCAATATTGCCTAAAATAGTCAATTCCCAGATGAGGTATAGAACCAAAGGAAGCGTACTTCCCACAAAAAACACCCATTTGAGTTGGCGTAGATTCCCGTCCAAGTACTTCACCAAACTAGGAATAACTACACTAAACCCAAAAGAGGTGAAAATAATGGGAATCGTTGCTAATACCGGTAGCGGACTGGAGGGTATATGGCTCAAATAAGCCATTTCAATATGAGGAAGTAAAAGTCCGAGAACCAAGCAAAGACAAATGATCTTAATAGAAAAGATAACCTTAGTGCTATGGTCTACGGCTCTTGTACCAAAGGCAATAATTCCCCCAAAGACAAGCGTAAAGATAATTGCACTGAGTTGAGGAGATACCTCGATAGCCAACCACTGTTCGAGGTTGGTGCGAACAATATCTCCGCCTCCAGCAATATAGGCACTAACAAGGGCATACATCAAGGTGAGCATACTTAACCCCGTAATATAAGCACCAGGTTTTCCTAAATATTTTAACGTTAACGTATTGAAACCTGCTGAGGTATCATTGTATCGATAGACATTTACTAGTAAAACGGAAGTATAAAACATAGCAAACCAAATACAGAACAAGATGAATGACATAAATAAAAAACCCACATTGGCCGATATAATTGGCATGGCTAACATGCCTGCGCCTATTGTAGTTCCTGCTACAATAAGAATACTTCCGATAATTTTTTGCATTTTGTTTAAAATTTTTATTATTTATTCGTTGTTCATCCTTAGGACGAATACTTGTGAACTACCACAACTATTATACCTTGGATTATTTTTTTTTAAAATTCACTAAAAAAGACCGTAAAAAAAATAAATATATGTTTTTATTCGTAGACTTTACGATATGATCTAGCTTAATATTGAGATAATCTCAATATAACTGAATATTTCTTGTTGTTTTTCTTGTTGTTTCTCCGTGTATGAAGGGTTGTTTGTGTTAGTTTTAGGTCGTTAATCTGTTGGTTTTTAGTGAATAAATGAGCGAAAAATACAAGGCTACATGAAAAAAGTACAAGCATTTCCCTAAAGTGTCTTTCTGTGAATTGAATTACAATGTTTATCTTTGAGTAGATCAAAAAGAAAGCACTATGTTGAATATCGAAGAAGAATTACTGTCCAAAAATATCAAACCCACTGCGATGCGCATCTTAGTTTTAAAATTCTTAAAAAAACAAGAGGGAGCTGTATCCTTGGCGGATATAGAAAATAGCTTTGATCAATCGGATCGCGTGACTATTTATCGCACCGTTAAAACATTTGAAAGCAAAGGGCTTCTACATCGCATAACAGCAAATAACACTACACAATACGCTTTGTGTGCTGCTAATTGTTCGGAAGAAAAACACAGAGATACCCATTTGCATTTTATCTGCAATCAATGTAAAAAGACAATCTGCCTGACTCAAGTAGTCATTCCAACCATTGAGATTCCCGACGGATTTCAATTGAGTCAAATTGAGGTTATTGCACAGGGCGTTTGTAGCGATTGTAAATCTTAAACCGTTTTGACAATATGCTGCATGATGCGTTGAGCGTGTACTCTCGAATTTTCAATGAACCACGTATGAGTATTTAAACCACCGCAAACAACGCCTGCTACATACAACTTTGAAATATTCGTTTCCATCGTTTCTGGATTGTAGGTAGGGAACTGATCGGCAGATTCTTCTATTTGAATACCAAGCTGTTGTAAGAAAGTAAAATCAGGGCGATAGCCTGTAAGAGCCAATACAAAGTCATTGGGAATACGATGAGATTCTTTTTCACTTTGGATGTAAACCTCAGATTCAGTAACAGCTGTCAATTGACTGTTGAAATACACCTGAATAGCCCCTTCTGCGATTCGATTTTCAATATCGGGTTTGACCCAATATTTCACGTGAGAACTAATGGCACTATCTCGAACTACCATGGTTACTTTAGCTCCTTTGCGATAGCATTCTAGTGCTGCATCGACAGAGGAATTACTCGCTCCCACAACAACAACCTGCATATTGGCATAAAAATGAGGGTCATTGTAGTAGTGCGAAACTTTTGGTAGCTCTTCACCAGGGATGTGTAAAAGGTTAGGGAAATCATAAAAACCAGTAGCTACTACAACATGAGTAGCTGCGTACTGTGCCTTTGTTGTTTGTACGTGAAAATGCCCCTCCGCTTGTTTATCTACTTGTATTACTTTTTCAAACAAATGAATTGACAAATCGTGTAAATGTGTCACGCGTCTATAATATTCTAGCGCTTCTTTTCTTCGTGGTTTATTTTCTGCACTAATAAAGGGAATTTGATCGAGTTCTAATAGTTCTGAAGTAGAAAAGAACTGCATATTGATCGGATAGTGATACAGTGAATTCACTAAACAACCTTTTTCAATAATTAAATAGGTTAATCCCGCTTTTTTTGCCTCAATTCCACAGGCTATACCGATGGGACCTCCACCGATTATTAGTACGTCTAGTTGTTTCATTGTATAAAAAATAAACCCAACAAAGGGTGTTTGGTTGTCTTTCTAACAAAAGTATTGAATTATTTTGGATGGGAGTGAAAGGCTAGCGAAAGACCAAGCTAAAAATAGGTTAAAAATAAAAATAGGTTAAAAAAAAGAGGATGTCCTTTTGGGACACCCTCTTGATTTATTTATCTAGAAAAGATTATTCGTTTACTTTATCAGCAACTAAATGAATCCCGATTTCCATGTCTTGGCTAATTGCCCAATCTGCTGGGTTTAAAGCAGCACCTGAGTCTTTATCCGTTGTACCGAATACCAATCCCCAAGCAGCGCGATCTGCGATGAATGAAGCGTGCATTACAGCTTTATCATTCTCTACAGTTACTTTAGCTGGGAAAGTGATGTTTACTGTTTTTCCTAAAATAGTTAAGTTTCCACTTACCATTTTGTTCGCTCCTTCTACTGTACTTTTGTGTTGTGCAGCATCGAAATCTTCTACTTTTGTGATTTTGAATTCTACTGTAGGGTTTTTCTCTACGTCGAAGAAATCAGGGCTTTTTAAGTGTCCACCTAATTTTTCAATATCCTCATCAGCATCAACAGAAGCACGGTCAACTTTAATAGAATTCATGTCTACTGTGTAAGAACCAGCGTTTAATCCGTTAGCGTCAATTGCAATGTCTCCAGCGCTTAATGCTAAAGTACCAAAACGAGGATTAAGTCCTCCTTTGTGTCCTACTTTCCAGCTTATACTACTTTCTGTTAAGTTAACAGCATATTTGTCTCCTTGTTCTGTTGCAACTTCTTGCTCTGTTGTAGTTGTTGCTTTATCAGCATTCTTATTTCCACATGATGCTAATGAAAGAGCAGCTACTACTGCTACTGATAATAAAATTTTTTTCATCTTAATTCGCTATTTTGTTCCGTCAAATGTACAATACAAAAATGGATATGCAAGAATTTATTAACGAGTTGAGTGTTAAAAAGTTATAAATAAACGTTTTTTGTGAAATAATGACGCCTTTTTTATTGATTATACTTTTAAATAAATGTCTTTTTGGATAAAAAAGATGGGTTTTTGAGGAAATCTTCTGTTAACTTCGCTTAGGGCGATGTGATAAAAAAGTGCTAAAATAGCGGTGTTGTGGCACAAAAAAAGAGGTAGTCTAAACAGCCTAAAAAACAAAACCCCATCTAAAAAAGCCCTTTTTTTCCTTGCTTGTTCGATTGCGCAGATTTTTAATCGTGCGGTAAAACTATTTGTTATAAATCTATAAGAACAATGTCAACAAGATACAAAGCAACGGATAGGTATAGTGCCTATTTCATAACCCTAACAACAGTTGGATGGATAGATGATGGCACGGATTCAAATCCGCACCATTGGATTCGTTACCTACAATGCGTTTTGTTTTTACATGAATTTAGACGAAAAAGAAGTGTTTAGTTTCTTGCAGTAAATCGGAAAGGGGGTGGGTTTTGTTCGAGTCTTCTTCGAGTCATGTTCGAGTCTTCTTCGGTAAATGTGGGGTAATCCCCCGTAAATACGCATGTTTATCGAAGAAGACTCGAAGGAGACCCAAAGAAGACCCAAACAAAACTAAAACTAAACAGTACAAATGGCTGAAAAGCAGATGTTTGTGTTTTATGTATAGAGGCAAATAAAGCCATTTGAGTTTTTTTTACATATAAGGGAAGGGGGTATTGCGGGTTAATTTCGACTGATGTAGGTTTGTAGTTTATTCATGTAGCTTGTGCATAGAAAAGAACGATTGAAAAAAAATAGTAAACAAAGTAAATCCGCGCGATCGAAGGAAATCTTCTGTTAACTTCGCTTAGGGCGATGTGATAAAAAAGTGCTAAAATAGCGGTGTTGTGGCACAAAAAAAAGAATGACCCTTGGGATCATTCTTTTGATAGTGGTAACGTATTTAAAAAAATTAAAGTTCTTTAAAGGTTGAGATAATATTCATTAATTCATCACCTTGATAGGTTTGATTCTGTCCAATAGTCCAACCAATAAGCTCATAGTTTCCTTTTTTCCCTTCAATCATCGTTTGAATCATGAACATGAAGTTTCCCTCTTGGGACATAGCTAGTTTATAGATTTTTCCAGGCAATCCGTTAATTCGAACCTCGTCTTCTTTTACTATTTCGTAATCGGGTCTATTGGCATAGGTAGCCAATGCTTTTTGCGTAAAAGTCGCGAAATCTTCTGTTTTCGGTGATTCTTTCGCTACGATGTACACTTGCTTGAAGGTATTCCCGTATTGAATGGCTGCATCTGGATATAAATCAGTCATGGCAGCTAGTGTGGCGGGCATCTCCATGGAGAATTGATCATTGACACTTACCGTTTGAGGAGGTGCTACCTTTTGATTACAACTAACCATCCCCAAGGTTATACAAAGCATAAAGAGTAGTTTTTTCATCTGAAAACAATTTTTAAATAAAGAATATTTAAAGTTAAGGCAAAATTGTCAAACGCAGGGTCAACAAGGGATAAAATATTTTTTTGTTCGAAGTAGAGATAAAAGCCTTTGTCTGAATGACAAGGTTCGCCTTGTGTAATAAAGAACCACTTCTTTTTAAGAGTAGGTGTTTTCTGAATTGAATAGATTGTTGTAATTTAGAAGAAATTAATCAACAAAATAAAGAATTATGGCAAAAAAAGTTTTAATGTTAGCAGGTGATTTTGTGGAAGATTACGAAGTGATGGTTCCTTACCAAGCCTTGTTATCTGTAGGGGTAGCAGTAGATGTAGTTTGTCCTGGAAAGAAGAAGCATGATATCATTGCAACGGCAATTCACGATTTCGTTGGATTCCAAACCTATGCGGAAAGCAGGGGACATAATTTCGTGATTAACAAGAGTTTTGATGAAGTAAAAGTAGAAGATTACGCTGGATTATATGTTTGTGGTGGACGTGCGCCGGAATACATTCGATTAAACAAAAGAGTGATTGAGATTGTACAGTTCTTTTTTGAAAAGAATTTGCCTATTGCTGCAATTTGTCACGGCATTCAGGTTTTAACACCAGCTAATGTCTTACAAGGAAGAACCCTGACAGCTTATCCAGCTGTAGGACCAGATATCGTTGTAGCAGGGGGAACCTATAAAGAAATTGATGCGGATAAAGCGATTACGGATGGCAATTTGACTACGTCACCGGCTTGGCCAGGACATCCAGCTATTTTGAGCGAATTTTATACGTTATTAGGAATCAAAATAGGATAGTAGCTATCATTTAGTAGTTTGCGCGGCGAAAAGAAGAACACTTGTAAAACATTTCTTATTTTAGCAGCGCAAATTTTTTATTTATGATTTCAGAACTACAATTCCAAGCCGAATTAAATCAAATTATAGTCAATGCAATACGAGAAGACGTAGGAGATGGCGATCACAGCTCCTTGGCATGTATCCCTGTAGAGGCAAAGGGTAAAGCTCAAGTCTTAGTTAAAGAAGAGGGCATTATTGCGGGAGTAGAATTTGCTCAAATGATTCTAAACTACGTGGATGCGAGTTTAGTTGTTGAGGTGTTTATTTCGGATGGAACGGCAGTAAAAGTAGGGGACGTTGTATTAACTGTAGCAGGATCTTCTCAATCTATTCTAAAAGCAGAACGCTTTATGTTGAATGCCATGCAACGCATGAGTGCGATTGCAACGAAAACACGCGTTTTTGTGGATGTACTAGAAGGTACAGGAACGAAAATTTTAGATACGCGTAAAACGACTCCAGGTATTCGCGCCATTGAAAAATGGGCCGTGAAAATAGCAGGTGGTGAAAACCATCGCTTTGCCTTGTATGATATGATCATGCTCAAAGACAACCACATTGATTTTGCCGGGGGAATAAAAGAAGCCATTGACAAAACCAATCAATACCTCAAAGCGAATAACAAAGCATTAAAAATAATTGTAGAAGCTCGTAATTTGGATGAAGTAAAGCAAATTTTAGCCTGCGAGAATGTCTACCGCATCCTCTTGGATAATTTTGACTTTGAAACTACAAAAGAAGCTGTCGCCTTAATCGGGAATCAATGTCAAACAGAATCATCAGGGAATATCGACGAAACAACGGTTCGCACCTATGCGCTTTGTGGCGTAGATTTTGTTTCATCTGGAGCCTTGACCCATTCGGTTCACAATATGGATTTAAGTTTAAAAGCTGTTTTATAACAAAGACTAAAATGGGGATATGTCAGAAGTAGAGGATAAGTTAGATCGGATACCTATCATCAATAAAGTTGTTCGAGGATTGAAACGAGTGAAGTTTTCTTTCCTGGATGGCTATTCCCTTTACGATTTAATCGAACTGTATTTGGTCGGTATTATCAAAGGAGCTTTTTCATATCGCGCAGGTTCTATTGCCTTTAGTTTCTTTATGGCTTTGTTTCCCTTTGCGCTTTTTATTCTGAATCTCATTCCCTATATTCCTATAGACAATTTTCAGGCTGACTTTTTACAGTTTATCGAAAATTCAGTACCCCCAAATACCTATGAAGCTATTCAATCTATTATTCTCGATATTATGAATAATAGTTATAAGTCTTTGCTTTCTTCGGGATTCTTATTGTCTATTTTCTTGATGACCAATGGCGTATTTGCTATTATTGGCGGATTTGAGTCGTCCTATCACATTACGATTTCACGCAATATTATTCGACAGTATTTAGTAGCCTTAGCCTTGTCCTTGATTCTGTCTTTTGTCTTGATTTTTTCTGTTGCCTTTTACGTGGTACTTGAAGTCTTGATTTACCGATTTTCCATTGGCGTGAATTGGTTGGTCTGGTTGCGTAACCTGTACTTGTTACTCGTTGTTTTACTGACCACCTCTATTTTGTACAAATTTGGCGCTAAAGAAACCAAGAAAGTATCGTTTATTTCTATTGGTTCGGTCTTTACAACTATTTTATATGTCGTAACCTCTTACGGATTTGGGGTATACGTGCTTCGATTTGCACGTTACAACGAATTATATGGCTCTATCGGAACATTGTTAGTTGTGATGTTCTACTTGTGGATCAACTGTATGATCCTATTGTTGGGTTTTGAATTAAATTTAGCGATTCGTAAGATTAAGTTAAAAAAATAAGTATATTTGAGTGTATTGTTTAATCTAAATCGCGAAAATATGATGAGAAATTCAATGTTAATACTCCTGTTTTTACTAGGAGGAGTATTTTTAGCACAAGGACAGTCGATTGTTGGTAAATGGAAAACATTTGACGATAAAACGGGGGATGCCAAGTCCATCGTCGAGATTTCAGAAAAAGGAGGGAAATACCATGGAACAGTCGTCGAGATTTTAAACCCAGCGAAAAAGAATTCCAAATGTGAGCAATGCCCAGGAGAGGATAAAGGAAAACCTATTGAAGGTTTAACAATTATTAAAAACTTGACCAAAAAAGGAGAAGAATATACAGGAGGAAGTATTATTGATCCCCAATCGGGAAAAGAATATAAATGTTCCATTAAAACTAGCGGAAAAACTAAATTAGAAGTCAAAGGATATATAGGGATTTCGTTAATAGGACGAACCCAAACTTGGACTAAAATGTAAAAGAAATAAACGAACAAGAGGGTGCTCCAAAAGGTCATCCTCTTTTTTTAGCTACTTCATGCACCTTTGTCCAAATGTCAATCGTCATGTCAACATAATACGTGCCCAATGCGTCCATGGACTCACTACTTAGTGTTCTCCTAGAAATCTTCTAGAAAAGTTGTTTTTTCTTCTCTTTTCTATTGGATCGTATACCAAGTCAATATATAATTTCGCCCTGTAGGGGCTTTCGTTTAGCTTCTTTTTTTTGGGTTGAAATTGAGTAGGTTAGTTGTTTTTGTTTTGTTAATTCGACGTAGAAATCAAAAAAGCGTTCGTATTTTTAATGGTCTATGTTTACTAAAAAGAAAATAAGATGAGAAAATTACTTTTTACGTTATTGTTTGTATTGGGAGGATTGCTGTCTATGCAGGCGCAAACCGAATATTCTATTGTAGGAAAATGGAGAACCGTTGATTCTAGTGGCAAAGGAAAGGCAATTATCGAGATTAAAGAAAATAAGGGCGTATATACAGGAAGCATTTTCCGTGTTTTAGATCCAGAGAAAAAGGGTAAAAAATGCGAAAAATGCCCTGGATTAGATTCGACAAAAAACTATGAGGGTTTAACCATCATTAGAAATATGGAAAAGAAAGAGCGAAATAAGTATGGTGGTGGAACAATTTTAGATCCAGAAACGGGAAAAGAATACCAATGTTCATTTAAGTTAGTTGGTTATAGTACACTGGAAGTAACAGGAGTTGAAAGTATTCTATTACTAGGGAAAAAACAAACGTGGTCTAAAGAGTAATCGATCGTTTATTCTTTACTTTTCTGACGTGTTTTTACTGCTATATATAGCTATTTCATCAACCTTTTTATACCTGAAAGGAAAAGGGGGTGAGAATTTGAGGCTTATCTTTTGTAGGCTTAGTAGATAGTTGTAAGCGGTTTGTTGTGATATGCATGAAAAAAGTAGATCGGTTTAGGAAGTCTTGATCGTAAAAACAGGATGGTTTTGCTCGCTATATCCAGGAGTAGGGGCATAAAAAAAGGGAGTAAAGGGGTTAAAAGAGCTGAAATGCATGAACCAAATTGGGTAAGTATGATGGAGATATGAGGTAAATCTCGTACTTTTGGAATTCAAAAAATCAAAGACTATTTTTAATTCGTTATAATTTAAAGATCAAATGAATAGAGTATTGGTGTGTTTTTTGTTGCTTGTAAGTGTAGGGTGTATGACGTCAAAGTCAACGCATCAGCCTTATTTGTATGACAATGGACCCGATTTTGTAGTGGAAGGTATGTATCGCATTGTCGATGAAGAGGGGAAGATGGGATTTGCAAATGTCAAAGGACAGGTGGTTATTAAGCCTCAATTTGCCTTTGTTTTTCCTTTTAAAAATGGAGTGGCAAAAGCAACTTTTGAAGGAAGAAGCAGAGAAGTTTCGGGATCTCGTGGAGAATATCACTATTGGGATAGCCCTTCATGGTTCTATATCGATCAAAAGGGAAACATTGTTTCTGAGAAAAAAACCAATTAAATTCGTTTAACTTTTATTGTAGGCAAAGGCGTCCGTCTTTGTTGTGATTAACAAATCCATTCATGCATTACTTTGTTGAGGTCATTGTGCCTTTAGCTTTAGATCCAACGTTTACCTATCGAATTAACGAGGTCGAATTTGATTTTATTCAAATTGGAATGCGCGTAGCCGTGCCTTTCGGGCGAAACAAAGTTTATACGGCCTTGGTGGTTGAGAAACACCATCGACAGCCCGCTTTATACGAAGCAAAAGATATTCACGAAATTATTGATATTGAACCTGTTGTAACCCCAGGTCAAATTAAGTTTTGGCAGTGGTTGGCAGACTATTATATGTGTACACTTGGTGATGTATACAAAGGAGCTATGCCTTCGCGTTTGTTGTTGGAAAGTGAAACTATTATTCAATGGAACGATAAAGCAACTATTGAATCAGCTGATTTGGATGATGCAGAGTATTTGCTGTATGAAGCCATGCAGATTCAATCTATCCTCAAATTAGATGAAGTCATCGCTATTCTCAATCGCAAGCAAGTTTTTCCTGTGATCAATAGTTTATTGACCAAAGGAGCCATTTTGTTGCAAGAAGAGATGGTCGAAAAATACAAGCCCAAGCAAATTCGCTATGTGCGTTTGAGCGAAGCCTACACGCAGGAAGACGGCTTGACTAAACTCATGGAAGTTGTTAGTCGTGCAGCGAAGCAACGCGAATTGGTTTTAAAATACTTTCAATTACAAGCGGTTCAAAAGAAACCGATTAGCGTAAAGCAACTCATTGAAGAAGGTGATAGTAGTCAGGCAATTGTCAATGGATTACTAGAAAAGGGGGTTTTTGAGTCTTACTATATGAATCACGATCGCGTGGTGTTTGATGAGGCCTCTTCTGATGCGATTCAATTAACCGATGAGCAAAGCAAGGCACTTTGGGAAATCGAACAACAATTCAAAGAAAAAGAGGTGGTGTTGTTGCATGGGGTTACTGCTTCTGGTAAGACCGAAGTATACATCAAACTCATCGAAAAATATGTAGCACAAGAAGGCCAAGTGTTGTTTCTATTGCCTGAAGTAGGCATTAGCACCCAGTTGGTACAGCGTTTAACTGCTTATTTTGGCAATCAAGTGGCAGTGTATCATTCACGATACTCCCACAACGAGCGTTTAGAAGTGTGGAACCAAGTCTTACAACAGTCAGAAAAAGCAAAAGTGATCCTTGGGACGCGTTTGTCTGTTTTCTTGCCTTTTCAAGATTTGCGATTGGTTGTCATTGACGAGGAACACGATTCCAATTATAAACAACACGATCCCGCTCCTCGCTATCACGGAAGAGATGCCGCAGTTGTGCTGGCCATGCAACACAAAGCGAAAGTGTTGATGGGCTCCGCTACACCAAGCTTAGAAAGTTACTACAACGCTCATCAAAAAAAATACGGACTTGTAGCGTTGACCAAGCGCTATACCAATGTATTGCTACCTGATATTGTTTTAGTAGATATCAAAGACAAGTACAAGCGCAAACAAATGACAGGGCATTTTTCAGATCACTTGATTGATGAAATAAATCAGGCTTTGTCTTTAGAAGAACAAGTGATTCTCTTTCAAAATAGAAGGGGATTTTCACCTGTGGTGGAATGTATGACTTGTGGAGCTGTTCCCGAATGCCCACATTGTGATGTGAGTTTAACCTACCACAAGTACCGCAATGAATTGCGTTGCCATTACTGTGGGCATACCTTACCTATGCCTAAACAATGCGTGCGTTGCCACAGCGTTGATTTGAATACAAAGGGATTCGGAACGGAACAAGTAGAAGAAGAGTTGAGAGAACTGTTTCCCAACAAGCGCATTGCGCGCATGGATCAAGATACAACAAGGGGGAAATATGCCTATGAAAAGTTGATTGAATCCTTTGAAAATAGACAAATCGATATTTTGGTGGGAACGCAAATGTTAGCCAAGGGATTTGATTTTGACAATGTCAATTTGGTAGGGATTATGAATGCGGATAACAGCTTGTATCACCCTGATTTTAGAGCACACGAACGCGCCTTTCAAATGATGACGCAAATAGCAGGGCGTTCAGGTCGATTTGATAAGAAAGGAAAAGTAATCATTCAAACGTTTAATCCCTATCACAATATCATTCAGCAGGTAACTAATTACGATTATAAGTCGATGTATAAGGAGCAGATGTACGAACGTCATAACTTTCAATATCCGCCTTTTTACCGCTTAATTCGCTTGACCTTAAAACACCGCGATTTTGAGAAATTAAGAGAAGCTTCCTTTTGGTTGTACAACAACCTCAAAGGGCAATTGGGAATTCCTGTTTTAGGACCAGAAGAGCCCGCGATTAACCGCATTCGAAACCAGTATATTCGCGTGATTTTAATTAAAATACCACAACAAGTGATGTTGAATCAAACCAAAGGACAAGTAAGGCGAATCCTCAAGAGTTTTGAATCTATCGGAGCTTATCGTTCGGTTCATGTAGTGGCCAATGTAGATTTTTATTAGCAATAAAGATAGGAGAGCGATTTATCGCTCTTTTTTTATGGAGGTTAAGTTGTATTTTTGTAGCTTGGACTAAGATTTTAAAAACAAAAGGAAATGAGTCAACCCAAAATTGTAGTGTCAAAAGACGCAAGAGAAAGTCAAGATAATTATGACATCATCTATTCGAATATTACCTTCATCAATTTAATTCGCGAAGAAGCTGAAACCGAAGATCCAGAAGAAGACCGCGTTGATGAATTAATTCCACATGATGCTTTTTTAAGCTACTATGTCGATTATTATTTGTCTCAGTATGAAAATGGAAACTTTTCTCAGTTTGTGTACAATACAGGAGCAGATTTAGAATTGATCGATTGGATTATCGAAGGATTGGAAAAAATGGGATCAAAAGAACACCTGGCTTTGTTGAAAAAAAGGTTAGAGGTATTGGAAAATATGGATGAGGTAGTGCTAGAAGCCTTTATTGAAAGCGATTACTTCGGAAGCAACCCAACCCGCGATATTTTAAATGACGATGATTTCTTTAAAATAGAAGAAGACTTGATCGAATTAAATGCCAATTGGTTGAAACAACATCCCGAACTAGTAGCTTTATCCATTGATGAAATGTATGACTATGCAGAGCAATTGTTGGGTAAAAAAGTAGAACGCGAGTAGTTTTCTATAAAAGGAAACACTAGTTCAAAATAAAACCAAAAAAACTTTGGTAGATGTTATATAAAGTACTATTTTTGCACTCAATTTTATAACAAAATAAATTTTTATTTTATGAATCAATACGAAACTGTTTTCATCTTGAATCCCGTTTTATCTGAAACTCAGGTAAAGGAAACAGTACAGAAATTCGAAGAATTTCTTACATCAAGAGGAGCTGAAATGGTAGCTAAAGAGGATTGGGGCTTAAAAAAATTAGCTTACGAAATCCAACACAAGAAAAGTGGTTTTTATCACTTGTTTGAGTACAAAGTTGCTGGAGATGTAATCATCAACCTTGAAACAGAATTCAGACGTGACGAGAGAGTTATGCGTTTCTTAACTGTTGCTTTAGATAAACACGCTATATCTTGGGCTGAGAGAAGAAGAGAAAAATTAAAATCTAAAAAAGCTTAATTATTATGTCAACTATTGAGCAATCTGCAAAAGGAAAAAAAGACGGAGATATCAGATATCTAACGCCTTTAAACATAGAAACAAACAAAACTAAAAAGTATTGTCGTTTCAAAAAATCAGGAATCAAATACATCGATTATAAAGATGCTGATTTCTTATTAAAATTCGTTAACGAGCAAGGTAAAATCTTACCTCGTCGTTTAACTGGAACTTCTTTGAAATACCAAAGAAAAGTTTCTGTAGCGGTAAAAAGAGCTCGTCACTTAGCTTTAATGCCATACGTAGCGGATTTATTAAAATAATATAATACAAAAACAAGTTGTTGGTTTTCAACTTAGAAACCTAACTTCTTATTAAAAAGGACATCAACATGGAAATTATCTTAAAACAAGACGTTCAAAAATTAGGATTTAAAGATGACGTAGTAACTGTAAAACCAGGATACGGACGTAACTACTTAATTCCTCAAGGACTTGCAGTTTTAGCTACTCCTTCTGCAAAGAAAGTATTAGCTGAAAACTTAAAGCAAAGAGCGCACAAAGAAGCTAAATTAATCGCTGATGCTAAAGTTGTAGCTGAAGCATTAAAAGCAATTGAAATCAAAATCGCTGTTAAAGCTGGTGGAGATAAATTGTTTGGTTCGGTAACAAACCAAGATTTAGCTGAAGTATTTGCTAAAAACGGACAAGAGATCGATAGAAAATTCATCGCTTCTGGAGTTATCAAACGTTTAGGTAAATATGCTGCAACAGTACGTTTACACCGTGACGTAATTGTTGAAGTTGATTACGAAGTAATCGCTGAACAAGAGTAATTCATTTGAATGAAATAATATAAAAAGCCTTCCTCTGGAAGGCTTTTTTAGTTTAGCGTATAATTGTTTTGTATGCTTGTCATAACGCATCACCCATTTCTCATCACCCATTTCTACTAAAGCATGGATATAAAAAAACGATTTGATCGCATTCTCAGTATCTTTATTCATTTGCAATCCAAGCCTATTGTTACGGCTCAGGAATTGGCAGATCGATTCGAAGTGAGTTTGCGTACTATTTACCGCGATATTCGCTCATTGGAGCAAGCAGGAGTGCCTATCTATGGGGAGGCTGGAGTTGGGTATGCTATTGTTGACGGGTATAAGATACCGCCAACTTTATTCACAAGAGAAGAAGCGTTGAGTTTTGCAGCAGCGGAGAAAATTATGCAGGTCTATGTAGATCAGGAGTTAAATGATCACTTTACATCGGCTTTGTTTAAGATGAAAGCGGTGTTGCGTTCCACTCAAAAAGAAGAAGTATCAGGCATTGCACCTTCTATTGTGATGCGTTCCG
This sequence comes from Myroides sp. C15-4, assembly GCF_050522745.1. Lineage (NCBI taxonomy): Bacteria > Pseudomonadati > Bacteroidota > Flavobacteriia > Flavobacteriales > Flavobacteriaceae > Myroides > Myroides sp. C15-4. The sequence continues at coordinate 29,986 of NZ_JBMVQX010000002.1, forward strand.
ATAAAACAATCTTCAATAAAAAAGTTCCTTCCGTCTTAGCTACGCTTTTTAAAAGTATTTCCCTCAAGCAACAAGTGCGCTTGGTGTATGTTAATGGAACAGAAAAAGAAGCAACTACTCGAATTTTAGAGCCTATTGGCGTGTTCTATGAAAATAGCTTTTGGTATTTTATGGCGTACTGTCATTTGCGTGAGTCTTACCGTCAGTTTCGATCAGATCGCATTCAATCCATTCAACTTTTGGATGCTGTTTTTACACAAGTACACAGGGAATTAGAGTTCTATTTGCCTAAAAAAGTGGTGGAGCAAAACGTAGAGGTGCGTATTTTGGTAGATAAACACATGGCTTCCTATTTGGTTTGGGATCGCAAGTACTACGGGTTTGTCGAAGAAGTAGATCGTGGAGAACAGGTAGAAATGCACTTTAAGATGAAAGATTTGGACAATGGATTTCCCCGTTGGTTTTTGATGTTTGCCGATCAAGCTGAGATTTTGCAACCTGTGGAATTGCAGGAGAAAGTCGAAAAACTACTGACTACTAGCTTGTTAAAGCACAAAAAATAAAGTCCCCTCAACGCATTGAAAGGACTTGGTTTGTTAAAAGGTCTCCCAGAAAAAAGGAGGTTCAATTCCCAAAGCACGTAGATAAACATACGCTTGTCCACGATGGTGAACTTCATTGTCAATGAAGTAAAAGATATGCTGTTGGATTTTTAAATCGTATTCACCAAATAACACAAAATTTTTTTGAAATTGTGCATCTGATATCAGGGGAAACAATTCGTTGATCTTTACTGTATCTGTATCCCATTGTTTTAAAAGTTCTGCTTTAGATTGAAAGGTTGGTTTTTCGTCAAATTTTGTTATTTGATCGGAAGTAATGGACTGTAAAGACGGTACGGCAATAGCGATTAGTTCGGCACACATAGCCGAAAAAGGACGCATACCACCAAGGGTGAAATTAAATAAATCCGTTTCTGGAAAAGCTTCGATTACTCTTCTTGTTAAACCTCTTTGACCTTGCCAGTGCTGTAAAAGCTGGGCATTGGAAATAATTGTAGTACTCATTTGTCGTGTATTTTACTTTGTTATACAGCAAATGTAAGCGGAGGGATTGACAGCGGTTTGTCAGTAGGTTTGCAAGAGCATTTTTTTTTAATCGGCTTAACAAAGGAAATAAAAAAATCCATTTTATAATTAGTATTTTTGTCTTTCAAAGAAATTATTATGAAGTATTCTCGTCTGACAAAAGAGCAATTTGAGGAGTTACATCCGGAATTTGTAAATTTTTTAGCTGCACAGCAAATCGATAAAAACGAATGGGATAAGATAAAAGAAGAAAGTCCAGCGATTGCTGAACAAGAATTGGATGTTTTTTCGGATTTAATATGGGAAGGTGTTTTGTCTAAAGCACAGTATATGGAGCACTACTCCAAAAACCATATTTTCTTATTTGGTTTTGATGAGCAAACCATCAATACCATTGTGATTAAGACGTTGCAACAAGATATCGATTTCTTAACTCAAGAAGGGTTGCAATGGTTGTCTGAGGCGGTTTTTACAGCAGAAGTGGAAGTGAAACACGGCGGAAAGAATTTCGGTGCGGATCGCAATGCTGAAATTTTTGATATTATCCGTCAGGGGGCAATTTTGAGTGATGGCGTATTGTATAGCCAATTTAAAGAAATGTTGAATCTATAAACGGGTGGTATGTCGGAAGTGAAAAATAAAATTGAAGCCCTTAGAACGGAATTGAACGAGCATAATTACAACTATTATGTGCTAGATAACGCTACTATTTCCGATTTTGAATTTGATCAAAAACTGAAAGAATTAGAGGCGTTAGAATTGAAGCACCCAGAGTTTTTTGATGCAGATTCACCTACACAACGCGTAGGGGGAATGGTAACGAAAAATTTCGAAACTGTTGTACACCGCAACCGCATGTATTCGTTGGACAATTCTTATTCTCAAGAAGATTTGTTGGATTGGGAAAAACGCGTACAAAAAATGTTGGGCGATGTTCCTGTGGAGTATACGTGTGAGTTGAAGTATGATGGAGCCTCAATTAGCATCACCTACGAAGATGGAGTACTTGTGCGTGCGGTTACCCGTGGGGATGGTATTCAAGGGGATGATGTAACGAACAATATCAAAACGATAAGATCAGTACCTATTCGATTAAAAGGAATGGATTATCCGAAGAGTTTTGATATCCGAGGCGAAATTATTTTGCCTTTTGCTGGATTTGCACGCATGAATCAAGAGTTAATTGAAATTGGAGAAACGCCGTATGCGAATCCCAGAAATACAGCGGCAGGAAGTTTGAAATTGCAAGATAGTGCGGAAGTTGCTAAACGACCTTTGGAATGTTTGTTGTATAATATAACTGGATCCGACTTGGGGTTTGAAACCCAATACGAAGGATTGGAAAAAGCACGTCAGTGGGGGTTTAAAGTACCTGCGGTTTCTAAATTGGCCAAAAGCATAGAGGAAGTATTGGAGTTTATTGCCTATTGGGATGTACACCGTCATAATTTGCCTTACGAAACGGATGGGGTTGTGGTTAAAGTAAATTCACTACACTACCAGGATGAACTTGGATTTACGTCTAAGTCTCCGCGTTGGGCTATTGCTTATAAATTTAAAGCTGAACAAGGCGAAACGCTATTGGAGTCGATTGTATATCAAGTCGGACGTACTGGAGCGATTACACCAGTGGCAAACTTGGCACCAGTTCAATTGGCTGGAACTACGGTTCGTCGTGCTTCCTTGCACAATGCCGATCAAATTGCAAAATTAGATATTCGCGTGGGCGATTATGTGTACGTAGAAAAAGGAGGAGAGATTATTCCTAAAATTGTAGGGGTCAATACCGCAGTTCGCTCTAGTGATTCTCAACCTACAAGCTATATTACAACTTGTCCAGAATGCGATACCCCTTTAAAGCGAAACAAAGGAGAAGCGCAACATTATTGCCCCAATGTCTATGGATGTCCACCGCAAATTGCAGGGCGAATCCAACACTATATCTCGCGTAAAGCCATGGATATTGAAGGACTAGGAGAAGAAACGGTCGTATTGCTATACAAAAGCGGGTTGATCAAAGATTATGCGGATCTCTATGAGTTGAAAAAAGAAGATGTCATGCCTTTAGAGCGCATGGCTGAAAAGTCGGCTGATAACCTAATCAAGGGAATTGAAGCGTCAAAGGCTATTCCTTTTGAACGCGTGCTATACGCTTTAGGCATTCGCTTTGTTGGAGAAACGGTAGCTAAAAAGTTGGCCAATCACTATAAATCCATTGATGCTTTAGCTGTCGCACCCATGTTGGAAATGATGACGGTTGATGAAATTGGCGAACGCATTGCGCAAAGTGTGATTGATTTCTTTAGCAATGACATCAACAAACAAACCATTGAACGCTTGAAGGCGCATGGTGTTCAAATGGTGCTGGAAGAAAAAGAATCAACGGTTGTGTCAGATGTTCTAAAAGGGAAAACGATTGTTGTTTCAGGTGTATTTACGCAAGTGAGTCGAGATGAATTAAAGCAAATGATCGAAGATCACGGGGGTAAAAATGGAAGTTCAATTAGCTCCAAAACAGATTATGTGGTGGCTGGAGACAAAATGGGACCTGCAAAATTGGAAAAAGCCAATCAATTGGGAATAACGATTTTGACTGAAGAAGAATTTTTAACGTTGATTAAATAATTTGTTGTTAAAGTAGCTAGTTTATTATTGCGCTTTTTCTAACTTTACTTCTTATCAAAGAATTATGTTTAGTACTTTCAAAAAGAAAACATTAAAAAAAGCGATTAATAAAGCGTCGTTGAAAGGGATGGAGTCAAATTATGACTTTCCCTTGCGAACGATCGGGATACTAATCGAAAAAAGTGAAGTATCGAAAGTGGATGAATTAATTCAGTCCCTCCGTCAAAACGGTGCAGTAGTAGAGCAGATTCATGTGTTGGTTTATACGGGATTGACAGGGGCAAAGCAATTGCAAGATCCTTCCTTTAGTTTGAAGGATTTTAGCATCATTGGCGATGTTCAAAATCAAGAAGTAAAAAAATTCATTGAGCAACCTTTTGACTTGTTGATTAATTTTTACGCAAAAGATATTGTACCTTTACTATGGGTGAGTGCAAAATCGAAGGCGAAGTTTAAAGTTGGAATAGCCACAGTAACGCCGCGAATCAATCACTTTAGTTTGGATATGCAGGAGCTACAAGCAACAGCTTATATCAAACATTTACTAAATTATATAACTATTTTTAAAACGAAATAAACGAATATGCAATCGCTAAAAGGTACAGGAGTTGCTTTGGTAACTCCATTTAAAAAAGATCAGTCTGTAGATGTTGATGCACTGCAAAACTTAGTGCATTATGTCACTCAAGGAGGAGTAGAATATCTTGTTGTTTTGGGAACAACGGGAGAATCTGCTACGTTGACTAAAGAGGAAAAGGAGTTAGTGAAGCAGACTGTTAAGCAAGCGAATGCAGGAAAATTACCGTTAGTTTTAGGTGTGGGAGGCAATAATACGGCTCAAGTAATTGAAGAATTGAATCCTGATAATTTAGCGGGATTTGATGCGATTTTATCGGTTTCACCCTATTACAACAAACCTACACAAGAAGGGATTTATCAACATTTCAAGGCAATTGCGCAAAAGAGTAGCTTGCCTATTTTATTATACAATGTACCTGGACGCACAGGAAGTAATATAAGTCCTAAAACGGTTATCCGCTTAGCAAATGAATTTTCAACTATTGTGGGAATTAAAGAAGCAGCAGGTGATATTGTACAAGGGATGGAGTTGATTAGACAATCGACTCGAAAGGACTTCTTGGTTATCTCTGGAGATGATGCCATTGCTTTGCCACTTGTATTGGCAGGAGGTGCAGGTGTGATCTCTGTGATTGGACAAGGAATTCCGCAACCATTTTCTTCCATGATCCGCTTGGGATTAGAAGGAAATATCAAAGCTGCTTTTGACTTGCAATACCAAATGATGCCTATCATTGATCTCATTTTCGAACAAGGAAATCCTGCAGGTATCAAAGCTGTGTTGACGAAGGCAGGGGTGATGGCTAATGAATTGCGATTGCCTTTGGTTGCTGTAGACCAAGATTTAGAACAGCGAATAGAAAAAGAATATAGTAAACTCAAAAAGTAAAATTATGTTATCGAAAAAATTGCAAGATGCTTTAAACGGACAGATTAAAATAGAAGGAGATTCATCTCAAATTTATTTAGCGATGGCAACTTGGGCGGAAGTTCAAGGATTTGAAGGAATCGCTTCTTTTATGTATGATCAATCAAACGAAGAGCGCACCCATATGCTTAAATTAGTTAAGTATATCAATCAAAGAGGAGGAGAAGCAACCATTCCAGCAGTAGCAAAACCTGAATTGGATTACGCTTCATTTAAAACGCTTTTTACTCAACTTTTTGCACACGAAGTATTCGTGTCTAAGAGTATTAATGAATTAGTGCACATTGCTTTGGAAGAACGCGATTATGCTACACACAATTTCTTACAGTGGTATGTATCAGAACAAATTGAAGAAGAAGCAACAGCCCGTACGATTTTAGATAAGATCAACCTGATTGGAGATGATAAAGGTGGACTTTATTTATTCGACAATGACATGAAGAGCTTTAGAGGAGATGCAGGCGCAACTGCTACTACGGCTTAATAGTATAAACAGACGTAAAAAGATGCCGAAAGGCATCTTTTTATCTTTATCTTAGCGATATGTATAGCGAAAAAATGAATATTTACAAACAAAAGTCGGCCAAGTTTATTGTTTTTTTTGTTTGCGCTATGTTGATTTTTTTTAGTCTTGTAACTGAAGACTATTGGTTCTTAGGTAGTATACTTATTCTTGTACTAGCGATCTACCTGTACACCGTTTCTTTTGATTATACGATTGGTCATACTGCTACGTCGCTTGTATTTGGCGTACGTAAAAAAAAGGAAATTCCCTTGGATACAATTCAAGAAATCAGCTTAGAAAACTTGGATTATACAGGGAAGTTCGGTGGTTATGGTTATCGTAGATTTCGCAAGCGATCGGCTTATACATTCAATGATTCAGGTAATTTCTTGTGCGTAAAAACCTCAGATCGAACATATTTTCTCTCCATAGAGGACAAAGCCTACTGGACGGATTGGCTAGACAAAGGTGTAGTTATAAGTGAAAAAGAATCAGCGGGTTACTAAAATATCCTGTTAAAATAAAACAAAAAAGACCTTTTTTTCTTTTTAGCAAAGAAAGGTTTTTGTATAATGCAATTATATAACTAAATTTGCAGTTGCTTTTGAAGTGCAATAACTCAAGCAGTGATTGTTTAATACCGAATAAACGAAATGAAAAAATACGTCGGATTATCTCTTTTAGCGTTAACTTTTGTAGGGTGTTCTCCTTTGCAAAAAGCTATGAAATCAGAAGATTTGGAATTTAAATCTAAAGTTGCAAATCAATATTATGAACAACAAAAGTATAGAAAAGCTATCCGATTATATGAACAAGTAGAGACTTCGTTTAGAGGTCGACCAGACTATGAGGATTTGTATTTCAACTTTGCAGAGGCAACTTATTTGACGAAAGAATACATGACAGCCGCAGAGCGATTTAAGCTATTCGCTGCTACGTATCCTAGAAGTGAGAAAAGAGAGGAAGCTTTGCTAAAAGAAATTAAATGTGGGGTAGAATTATCTCCTGTTTATTCTTTGGATCAAACGATTACTAATACAACAATCAATAAGTTACAAAAGTTTATTGACCAATATCCAGGTTCTGATTTTATTTTTGAAGCCAATTCAATCATGAGTCAGATGAATAAAAAGTTGGAGAAAAAGGCATTTGAAAATGCAAAACAGTTGAATACCATTGGACCGTATACGCGAAACTATGGGGCTGCAATTGTGGCATTGGATAATTTTATCTACGACTATCCTGGAACAGAATATAAGGAAGAAGCGTTGTTTTACAAATTGGATTCGGCCTATAAATTAGCAATGAACAGCGTATACAGTAGATTAGAAGAGCGATTAAATAATGCGAAAGGTATGTACGACGCCTTGTTGCGATTTAACGACGAAACTAAATACAAAGAGAAAGCAGATGACATGCTTGAAGATATAAACACAGAATTACAAAAAATTTCAAAATAATCGAAGCGTAAAATGGATTTAAAGAAAACAACTGCTCCAGTAAACACAATTACTTACAACAAAAGTAAAATTGAAGAGCCAACTGGTAATATCTATGAAGCTATTACTATTATTGCAAAAAGAGCTAGTCAAATCAACGTTGAAATCAAAAACGAATTGATCGATAAGCTAGAGGAGTTCGCTACGAATAATGATAGCTTAGATGAAGTTTTTGAAAACAAAGAACAAATTGAAGTATCAAAGTTCTACGAAAAACTGCCTAAAGCACAAGCATTAGCAGTTGAAGAATGGTTGGAAGGAAAAATTTCATACAAAGAAGTTAACAAATAACATATACTATCATATGTCAGTGTTAAGCGGAAAAAAAATATTACTAGGAATAACTGGTGGAATTGCCGCTTATAAAACGGCAGGTTTAGTACGTTTACTAATTAAAGCAGGTGCCGAGGTTCAAGTGATCATGACACCTGCTTCTCATCAATTTGTCACTCCTTATACCCTTTCTACATTAGCGAAAAGACCCGTTTATACGGAGTTCTTTCATGCAGAAGAAGGAGGAACATGGAATAATCACGTAGAATTAGCGCTATGGGCCGATGTAATGCTCGTTGCACCTGCCACGGCTAATGTATTAGCCAAGATGGCAAATGGACTATGTGACAACCTACTTTTAGCTGTGTATATGTCTGCGAAATGTCCTGTTTATATAGCGCCTGCTATGGACTTAGATATGTATGTTCATCCCTCTACAGCAAAAAATCTTACCACCCTAACGTCCTATAATCACGTGATCATTCCCGCAGAAGAAGGAGAATTAGCTAGTGGATTGATTGGAAGAGGACGAATGGCTGAACCAGAGACCATTGTGTCGACGTTAGAAGCTTCTTTCACACAAGATTTACCCCTTCAAGGTAAAAAAGTACTGATTACGGCTGGACCTACATACGAACCTATCGATCCTGTGCGTTTTATTGGAAATCACTCCTCTGGAAAAATGGGGTATGATATCGCCAAAGAAGTCGCTAAACAGGGTGGAGAAGTGGTTTTAGTTAGTGGTCCAACGAATCAAAAAATTGAGGATGCTCATGTGGAGGTCGTTCACGTGCTTTCTGCCCTCGATATGTACGAGGCTTGTCACCGCTATTTCGATCAAGTCGATGTAGTGGTTGCAGCAGCAGCAGTAGCAGATTACCGTCCCAAAGAGATAGCCACCCAAAAAATTAAAAAAAATGCAGAGGAATTTACCATTACCATGGATAAAAACCCCGATATTCTCGCTTCTTTGGGGGCGATAAAAAAACACCAATACCTAGTTGGTTTTGCCTTAGAAACGGAAAATGAAGTGGAACATGCCAAGCAAAAAATCACCAAGAAAAAGCTAGATTTAATTGTATTAAATTCGCTAAATGACACAGGTGCAGGTTTTGGAAAACCAACGAATAAGGTTACCTTTATCGATGCTGCATTTACGGTAGAACCCATGGATCTCAAATCAAAAGAGGAAGTGGCTCAGGACATTGTCAACAAAATAATTCAACACTATGAATAAACTTTTTGGACTTTTCGCTTATTTTTTTCTTTGGATCGGTACGAGCCAAGCGCAAGAATTAAACGCCAATGTGAGTGTGAATTTTGCACAAGTTGGAAATACACATCAAAATTATTTCCGCACATTAGAAAAGTCTTTAAAAGAGTTATTGAATCAAACCAACTGGACTTCACAACGCGTGAATCCCAATGAAAAGATCGATTGTACGTTTTTATTGACAGTGAGTTCTTTTGACAATAACACCAATGTCTCAGGGACGCTGCAAGTTCAATTTGGTCGACCTATTTTCAATACGACATATACAAGTCCGGTATTGAATTTTAACGATAAGGATATTTCTTTTAATTATACAGAATTTGAACCCCTTCGCTATAGTGCAGGAAGTTATGAATCCAACTTAATTTCCTTAGTCTCTTTTTATGTCAATATCATCTTGGGAATGGATAGCGATACGTTTTCGAAAGAAGGAGGTACAGCGTATTACCAAGAGGCATCACTTATTGCTTCTATGGCGCAACAATCGAATGCAAAAGGATGGAAACAAGGTGATGGAACGAATACGCGTTATGCGTTGGTGAATGACTTGTCTTCAGGTGCTAGTAGACCCTTTAGAGAGGCGCTATACAATTATCACCGCCTTGGGCTTGATACAATGAGCGAAGGATTAGAAGAAGGCAGAAACGGCGTGTATCAGGGTTTAAATGATTTAAGACAATACAATGCCGTGCGATCTAATGCCTTCTTGCTACGCGTATTTTTTGATGCAAAAACAGAGGAATTGGTCAATTTATACAGTGGAGTTACCGATCCAAATAAGAAGCGTGTGGTTGAAATATTACAAGCAATATCTCCCTTAAATGCTTCGAAGTGGAATAATTTATAAGTATCTTTCCATTGTAAAACAAAATAGTCTCGAATTATGCTTACTTCTTTGAGTATAAAAAACTTCGCATTGATAGATCATTTAGAAATTGAATTTTTTAAAGGTTTTTCTATTATTACTGGTGAAACAGGAGCTGGAAAATCAATTGTATTAGGCGCATTGGGTCTACTACAAGGGAAACGCGCTGATCTGGGATCACTGAAGAATAAGGAAGAAAAATGCGTGATTGAAGGACAATTTAGAGTTGATCCTTATAAATTAGAAGAACTGTATTCTTTTTTAGATATGGATTACGAACCCGTAACTATTATCCGAAGAGAAATATTGCCTTCTGGAAAATCAAGAGCTTTTGTCAATGACTCCCCTGTAAATCTTACTGATTTGCAAGAGTTAAGTGCGGTGTTACTCGATATTCACTCTCAACATCAAACGAGTGAATTAAGTGAGGAAACCTATCAAATTAAGGTGATTGACGCCATTGCAAAGAATGAGGAAACCTTAGAAGAGTATCAAAAACAGCTAAAAAAATACAAAGCAGCTCTTGCTGCACTGAAGCAGCTAAGAGAGGACGAAATAGAATTGCTGAAAGAGCAGGACTATAATGCTTTTCTTTTAGAAGAATTGGAGGCTGTTCAGTTGTCAACCATTGATCAGGTTGAACTAGAAAGTGAATTCGAAAAATTAAATAATGTGGAGCATGTACGCGAGAGTTTTGCCCTTGCTACACAGCTTTTAACCGCGGATCAAGTGGGGGTAATTCAAGGCTTAAAAGAATTGAGACAAACCCTCCAAAAAACGACAGCGGTTTCGAAAGATTATGAAGAACTTTACAATCGCGTCGTGAGTGCTGAGATTGAGTTGGCTGATTTGGCCAACGAGATTGAACGCGAAATAGACTATGTGGTATCTGATCCCGAGCGTTTAACTGTGGTACACGAGCGCTTACAAGTGCTCTACGCCTTACAGAAAAAGCATCAAGTCAATACGGTTGAAGAACTCCTAGCTATTGAAACAGGTTTGAATGACAAGGTGTTTAAAGTGGAGGAAGTACAGGAGAAGATTATCGCAGTAGAAAAAGAAATTGCAGCTTTGTTAGTGAAACTCGATGAATTGGCAGGTGTATTGTCAAAGGCAAGACAACAAGCAATTCCAGCATTGCGTAATCAATTGGTTGAAATTCTAACTTTAGTAGGTATGCCACATGCGACCTTCCAATTTGATTTTAAAACAGTAGATCACTATTTAAACAACGGAAAGGATCAAATGCAATTGCAGTTTTCTGCCAACAAGGGAATGGATTATGGTTTGCTTAAAAAAGTCGCTTCAGGAGGGGAATTATCGCGTATTATGCTAGCTATTAAAGCAATCTTAGCACGCTATTCGAACTTGCCAACGATTATTTTTGACGAAATTGATACAGGGGTATCTGGAGAAGTAGCAGATAAAATGGGAGTCATTATGAAAGATATGAGTACGCTCATGCAGGTGTTCGCCATTACGCACTTACCGCAAATCGCCGCAAAAGGTCATCAACATTATAAAGTGTTTAAAGCCTCTGAAGGAGAATCAACCACGTCAAAATTGATTCAATTAGATCCAGCACAACGCATCGAAGAAATTGCTCAAATGTTGTCAGGAAAAGATATTACAACTTCTGCTTTGCAACACGCAAAGGAGTTGTTGAACAGTTAACCAATCAGTAATCAGTTTACAATACAATTTTTCAGCACAGTTTTTCAGTACAGTTTTTCAACTGTGAACCGTAAACAGTCAACTGTAAACATAAAAAAAGCGACAATTGTCGCTTTTTTTATTACGGCTTCGCTTGTTCGAAGATCGTATGTGTTGTTTTTTGTTTCTCAATAATTCGGAAGTACCCCAAGGCTTCTTTTTCCGGTGTGGTTATGTTTTTTACATTTCCAATAATTCGACCACTTGGCACTTGAAAAGGTCCTCCACCGTTGCTAATGGCATCGAAAAAGCTCATGGCAAAATCGTAGTAATTTCTCGATATTTGTGCGAGTTCAATCTCTACTTTTTCTCCTGGTTTAGCATCTTCATCAACGATATACAGGGATTCCATGCGATTGCCAATAGAGAATTCGTTTGATACTACGCGTGGTTGAGGTGCTTTCTTTTCATACTGATAATGTAAATAGTAGTAATTTAAATTCTCATTCACACGCGGTGTATCCTGATAGTATACGCGCAATACGTAGTAATCTTTGTTGAAGTACTTTTCTCTTTTTTGCGTAATTTCAAGAATCTCAGGACTTGAAATATACTGTTCTTTTGCTTCGTAAATATCGTTGTCGTATTCAATATGTAGTTTAAAAACGGCTCCATCGGTTGGTTTTTCTATTTCAGTAGAATAATAGATTCCTGTTGTTCCCAATTCAAGGAAAGGAAATTTAGTACCTGTAGGGTCTTCTACCCAAACAACTGCCTTGTTTACTGGGGGGATTTCTGGATTGAAGTAATCGGTGGTTAAGCTTAATTTTACGTAGGCTGGAATGACCGTATCGGTAGCTGGAACGCGTTCAAAATCTAAATTGGCTTCTACCACCAATCTCGGTTCGGCAGTGGGTAGATCGATGTCAATTATCTCTGTACACGAACTCAGTGATAGGAGAAATAGAATAAAGATATAGGGTGATAATCGTTTCATTTGCTTAGAATTTAAAATTGTAGGTAACACTCGGAACTAGACCAAAAATAGACATTTTTTCTGCCTCATTTTTTCCGCGAATATCTTCATTTTCTCTAAAGGAAATAGACGCTGCATTGTGTCTGCTATATAGGTTGTAGATACCGAATACCCATTCTCCTTTCCATCTTTTTGTAGAATCTGGATTGGGTGTATAGGTGGCAGAAATATCCAAATGGTGGTAAGCAGGCATCGTATTTCCGTTTCGATCTCCAAATTTGGGAACACGTAGACCTAAATATTCATATTGCCCTTCGGGATAGGTAATAGGACGGCCTGATTGCAGGGTAAAACTCGCTCCAAAAGACCATTTAGGATTCAACTCATACATGGCTGTAATGGATAAATCGTGTAATTTATCATAAGAAGCACGGTACCAGTTTCCGTTATTGATTCCCGGTTCATCAGCTGTTCTTCCTGGTGTTCGTTGTTCTGCTTTGGATAGGGTATAAGCAACCCAACCCGTCAGTTTTCCAAGGTTTTTTCTAACGAGTACTTCTAAACCATAGGCACGAGCTTCTCCGTTTAGAATGACGCGTTCAATTGCTTCATTTCCTACTAATTGTGCGCCGTCGATGTAATCAATGCTGTTTTTTACTTTTTTGTAGAACACTTCTGTTTCTAAACTGTATCTCCCCTCCGCAAAGTTTTGGAAATAACCCAAAGCAACTTGATCTGCTAGTTCAGGATCCGTGTATTTACCACTGGGGGTCCAAATATCCAAAGGCGTTGGAGCTGCGGTATTAGACATTAAGTGGATGTATTGCGTCATGCGGTTATAACTGGCCTTGATGGATTGATCATCATTGATGATATAAGCTACACCAATTCTTGGCTCTAGGTTATTGAACTGCTCAATGGATTTGTTTTTCTTGTAATAGGTTGTTTCCAATATATCAGCCATTTTGTACACTCCTAATTCACGGTCGTATCGAACGGGTTGATTATTGGCATAGGTATGCTCAATTCCCTTTCCTTTGGCATTGAAATGAGAAAAACGAAGACCGTAGTTCACGCTAAAATGCTGACCGAAATTTTGTTCAGCTTCTACGTAAACACTGCTTTCTGATGCGTATTTATTGTCTATTTTCTTGTAGTTGATCGAAGAATCACTTGTTGTTGGTTTGATGGTTCCAGGATAGAAAATATATTCTGTATGCCCAACACCATAGCGCAATTGCAAGGCAGGGTTAATGTCGTGTAAGAAATCATATCTTCCTTGTATACTCTTAATCCCATTGGTCCAGTTAAATCCTACGAGGTCTAAATCGAGGTCATAATCGTAATGACTCGTTGTCAACGATAAATTACCTGTTAGTTTATCACTGTATAGGGTTCTCCAATCTAAGGTAACGGCTAGGTTACCAAAGCTATTTTTCATCAAATCAGTAAAACTGAAAATATCCCTTCCGTAATAAGCCGAAAAATTGATTTTATTTTTTTCATTGATATCAAAGCTCAATTTGGTATTGATGTCATAGAAATAGGCGGAGTTTTTGTTATCTGTCAGTTTGAGAAATAGGTGGGCATAAGAGCCACGTCCAGCAATGAGGAAAGAAGATTTTCCTTTTTGAATGGGACCTTCGGCTAAGAGTCGGCTTGAAATAACGCCAATTCCCCCTTCAAAGGCATAATCGTTCTTATTTCCGTCTTTTTGGTACACATCGAGTACAGAAGAAGCTCTTCCTCCAAAACGAGCGGGAATTCCCCCTTTATATAGTTTTAAATCTCGGATTGCATCTGCATTAAAAATCGAAAAGAACCCAAAGAGATGGGAGGAACTATAGACACTCGCTTGATCCAATAGAACTAGGTTTTGCCCAGCACTTCCCCCACGTACATTGAACCCCGCCGCTCCTTCTCCTGCATTGGTCACACCTGGCAATTGAAGAATGGACTTCAAAATATCCGTTTCACCTAAAACTACTGGAATTTTCTTTATTTCTTCCGTGGTCATTTTATTGACACTCATTTCGGGTTTTCGAATATCGGCTTTGTTTTTATTTTGTACAATCACTACCTCTGACAGTTCGGATGAATCTGTTGTGAGTACAAAATTGAGGGTTTGATTTTTCGTTAATTGGATCGTAGTAGAGCGATCGGTATAACCGATATACGATATTTTTAAGGTGTAAGTTCCTTCCTTTAATTCGATCGAGTAATGTCCTTTCTCATCGGTAATTACACCATTATTGATCTCATCAATATAAATCGTCGCCCCAATTAAGGGCTCTTGGTTATCTTTGATCGTTCCTTGTAAGAAGTAAGTGGATTGACCTTTTATCCCCATAGTAATAAAAAACAGTATAAATAAAAGAAATACCGTTCCACGTTGACCATATAGCATCGTACTTAAGAATTTATTTAAATACGAAAGTAACTAAGTTTCTTGTCTTTTTTAACGAAGACTATACAAATGACGAAATTTTTATCTTAATGGTCTTTATATAAGTTTTTTGCAATCAATGTGTTGTAATTCCTATCTTTATTCCATAAAGTATTTGAGATGTGGAGATGGTATTCTAATATATGGTATCGAAATATTTTTGGGCTGTTAACCTTGTGCTTAATCTTTGGATTTATCCAGTACACAAGCTTGGGAAACAAGAGTATTCGGGAAATTTTAGTGGAAATGGTACCGGCCATTGCCTTGATTTATGCGCTGATTTACGTTAACAATGTATTTATTATCAAACGCTTTTTATTGACTAAAAAATATGAGTCTTTTTTACTTTGGTTTTTTGTCTATTTGGTGTTTGGGGTATTTTGTTTAAGTCAATATGCCCTTTATGTAGGCGAATTTAAGTCTTTGATTCTCGAAATTACCAATACGTTGTTTTTTACCATTTTAGGAACGGGAACCTATTTTATTCACCAATGGGCATTTCAGAATATTACTTTACGCGAGAGAAAATTAGCAAATACTGTGGCTGAGTTGGAGTTTTTGAAGATGCAGCTAAATCCTCACTTCTTGCTGAATGCCATGAATAATCTCTATGGAGAAGCGCTGACTAATCCAACTGATACACCCAGCCGAATTTTACAGCTCTCCCATTTATTTCGCTATCAAATCGAGGCGAGTAAAAAAGAAGAAGTACACCTGGATTTGGAAATTGATTTTGTGAATGAATACTTAGATTACTATAAATTTACCAGTGACTCCTTGGTTGTAGAAATCGATTATTCCGGTGATTTAGAAGCCTACTTTGTACCACCGCTTTTGTTTTTTAGTTTGGTGGAAAATGCGGTGAAATTTAGCTTACAAACAGAAGATCCTTATATTTTAATTCGCTGGAAAGAGGAGGAAGGGAAAATTTTCTTTGAAATTACCAATAGTTGTTTGCCTAAAGATAGACAAAAACAAGGCACAGGATTGGGATTGAGTAATTTAAGAAGACGATTGGAGGTATCGGGAATTCAATCTCGATTTACAGTAGAGGAGCAAAAAAATAGATATAAAGCAAAACTTACCTTATGGGGACTAAATACAAGTGTTTAATCGTAGATGATGAAAAGCCTGCACATCAGGTATTGATGAGTCATATTGGTCAATGTGAAGATTTAGAATGTGTAGGAAATGCCTTTTCAGGGCGGGAGGCTTTGGCTTTCTTGCAGAAAAATGAAGTTGACATTCTATTGTTGGATATTAATATGCCACTGATTACTGGATTGGAACTCCTGGATATGGTTGCTGTAAAGCCAGTGACGATTATTACAACAGCATATTCTGATTTTGCGCTAGAATCGTATGAGAAAGATGCAGTAGACTATTTGTTGAAGCCCATTTCTTTTGGCAAGTTCCTAAAAGCCATTGAAAAAGCAAAAATATTCTGTAAGAACCGAAAAGAATCTATAGATGAGGAACAAGACAATGTGCTAAAAATTCGCGAAGATGGAATGGATATCACTATTGATGTTGATGAGATTATCTTTGTGGAAAGTGCAGGAAATTATATTAAGATTTTTGTTGAGCATCGCAGTAAAAGCTATTTTGTGTACGGATCACTTATTAGCATTAAAACAGAACTACCGGATCACTTTATTCAAGTACACCGTTCGTTTATTGTCAATCGCAAGCAAATCGTCAAAAAAGAATTAGGCAAAGTAACCTTGCATACCAACATCGAAATTCCAGTTGGACGAAAGTATCAGATTTTGATCGAATAATTGACTAATTGGGAGATGGGAGATGGGAGATGGGAGATGGGAGATGGGAAATGGGAGATGGGAAATGGGAAATGGGAGATGGGAAATGGGAGATGGGAAATGGGAGATAGGAAATGGGAGATGGGATTTTTCTGAATAGATTATTGAGCTATAAAGAAAAAATGTAAACCGTCCACTCTAAACCGTCCACTGCTAACTGTAAACGATTTTCTTTTTGCGTTTGCGTTGTCCAAGGATACTGATTGTGATACAACCAAAAGCGACGAATAGAGAAAGTAGGTTAAGTGTTTCTTTGTAGAGTAATCGATCAATATTTTGGAGGAGTAGTATCATACCGACGACCAAAAATAGAAAGGGGATAGCCTGTGAAAAGGAGGTTAAAAAGCGTTTCATAATTAAATTTATTTGGGTTAACAAGTTTAAATATAAGTAATTATGTTTTTCTATCCAAAAGAATGGGGGTAAAAAAGGTTAATCCAAAAGAAGATAAAAGCAAAAAGTCTGTCGATTATCGACAGACTTTTTTATATTTTGAAAAGTAAATTTCAATTGAGATTACAAGTGGATTACTTCGCCGTAAGCATCAGCAACAGCTTCCATTACTGCTTCACTCATCGTTGGGTGAGGGTGAACTGCTTTTAAGATTTCATATCCTGTTGTTTCTAATTTACGTGCTACAACTGCTTCAGCAATCATATCCGTTACACCAGCTCCAATCATATGGCATCCTAGCCATTCTCCGTATTTAGCGTCAAAAATAACTTTTACGAATCCGTCAGGTGTACCTCCAGCTTGGGCTTTTCCAGAAGCTGAGAAAGGGAATTTTCCTACTTTGATTTCGTATCCTGCTTCGATTGCTTTTTTCTCTGTAAAACCAACA
Source organism: Myroides sp. C15-4 (assembly GCF_050522745.1). Taxonomy (NCBI): domain Bacteria; kingdom Pseudomonadati; phylum Bacteroidota; class Flavobacteriia; order Flavobacteriales; family Flavobacteriaceae; genus Myroides; species Myroides sp. C15-4. The sequence goes on from NZ_JBMVQX010000002.1 coordinate 47,357, forward strand.
GAAGCAATTTCAGGTGTAGCATACGTACATCCAGGGATATTTCCGTAATCTAATGGTTCTACATGATGACCTGCAATTTTTTCAACACATAAGATTCCCTCTGCAGAAGCAACGTGTGCTAAGGCTTGTCCAGGAACAACGTCTCCAATAGCATAGTAACCAGGGATATTCGTTTGGTAGAAATCGTTTACTAAGATTTTATCGCGATCTGTAGCAATTCCCACTTCTTCTAAACCGATATTTTCAATATTCGTTTTGATACCAACGGCAGATAAAACGATATCTGCTTCGATGATTTCTTCTCCTTTTGCTGTTTTTACTGTAGCTTTTACTCCTTCACCAGTCGTGTCTACTTTTTCAACAGAAGCATTCGTCATTACTTTGATTCCCGCTTTTTTCAATGAGCGCTCGAATTGTTTAGAAATGTCTTCATCCTCAACAGGAACGATGTTTGGCATAAATTCAACAACCGTTACATCTGTACCCATTGCATTATAGAAATAAGCAAATTCAACACCAATTGCACCAGAACCTACAACGATCATTTTTTTTGGTTGTTTAGGTAAAGTCAAGGCTTGACGGTATCCAATTACTTTTGTACCATCTTGTGGTAAGTTAGGTAATTCTCTAGAACGAGCTCCAGTTGCAATGATAATATGATCAGCAGAATATTCAGTTACTTTACCCTCTTTATCTGTTACGTCAACTTTCTTACCTGGTTTTACTTTTCCAAATCCATCGATAACTTCAATTTTGTTCTTTTTCATTAAGAATTGAACACCTTTGCTCATTCCAGCAGCAACTCCACGTGAACGTGCAACTACAGCGTCGAAATCTTTATCAACTTCTCCATTAATTGTCAGACCATAATCAGATGCATGTTTCAAGTATTCAAACACTTGTGCAGATTTTAGAAGCGCTTTTGTCGGAATACATCCCCAGTTTAAGCAAATACCTCCTAAGTTTTCTCTTTCAACTACCGCTACTTTAAAACCTAATTGAGAGGCTCTGATCGCAGTAACGTACCCTCCAGGGCCACTTCCTAAAACAATAATATCGAATTTCATATGTATGTATTTCTATATTTTACGCTACGAAAATAATCAATTATTTTCGTACTTGAAACTTTCGAGTTTGAAAAGTTGTGGGACTGTAAATTATAGAATTGTAAATTGAACTTCTTTGTTTATGTGTTTTAGCGTATAATTTGTAAGTAATGATTTAAATTGTTGTTCATCTTCTAATACAATAGGGGGTAATAGAAACAAAAAGCGTGAGATTATGGAGAAATCTCACGCCGAGGTAAAATAATAAAAACAAGTAAGGTAATGTCAGACTACCAGTAGCCTAGGAGTTTCCACCATAGCCCTCCGATGGTAATCCAAATGAATAAGTTTACAAGACTAATAACAAAACCGACTTTCCACCATTCTGTAAGGGTGGTATAACCCGCACCAAATATAATGGGGGCGGTTCCCGTACCGTAATGGGTTAACGACATCATAAGAGAAGACGAAAATCCAAGGAGTAAGGCAAGTAGCATCGGTGGAGTTCCTAAAGCGATTCCTGCAGCAAAAAAAGCGGCAAACATCGCTGTAATATGAGCAGTTGTGCTGGCAAAAAAGTAGTGTGAATACACGTATACGAGTAGCAGGATCAAGGTGCCAGTAATCCAATTGACTCCAAGATGATTAATTCCCGTACCAACGGTTTGAGCCAACCAAGAGACGAGTCCTAGTTTGCCTAAAAAACTTGCCATCATCACCAGAGCGGCAAACCAAACAATGGTGTCCCAAGCCCCTTTGTTTTTGAGGATATCATCCCAAGTGAGTACGCCTGTTGCTAAGAGGATGGATAAACCAATAAAAGCAGCGGTTGTAGGCTGTACAATAAAATCATCCCCTAAAAATAGTGCAGGAACGCCTGCCCAAAGTAAAAGTAAGAGCACAAAGACACTCAAGGTGATTTTTTCAGGTAGTGAAAAAGGTCCTAGTTCTTTCAATTGCGCTTTCGCAAATACGGGAGCATCTGGGGTTTTCTTAATTTCAGGTGGGCATATTTTGTAGATAACCAAAGGCATAATTAGCAATGAAAAAAGAGCGGGAACAAAGGCAGCTACGGCCCACATCCCCCAAGATAAGTGAAAACTCGCATCTGTTCCTTCATAGATTAAACTGACAATTAAAGGATTGGGTGCAGTTGCTGTAATAAACATGGCCGAGGTGATGGGATTTGTATTGTAGTTGACCAAAGATAAATAACGCCCAATGCGTTTTCTCAATTCTTCTGTTGGACGCGAGCCAAAGCTCTCAGAAATAGAACGCATGATGGGATAGATAATTCCACCTCCACGAGCCGTATTACTCGGAGTGACAGGTGCTAAGATGGTTTCTGCAAAGGCTAGGGCATAGGCGATACCCAGCGTTTTTTTGCCGAATAATGAAATGAGAAAATACCCAATTCTAGCACCTAATCCTGTTTTACACAAACTAATGGAAATCATGATTGAAATACCAATCAACCAAATTAAATCATTAGAAAAACCACTTAATGCATCAACTAAGGCTGCTTTGGAATTCCCTGGATTGGTGACACCTGTTACGGCAACCAAGGCAATTGCACCAATAGAAACAGCGCCAATGGGCAATGCTTTGCCTATAATCGCAGCAATGGTGCCAACAAATAACGCTAGTAAATGCCAAGCATTAGGGGCTACACCTTCGGGAACTGGAATGCAAAACCAAATAAGCAAGGTTAGGGATACAGCAATTGCAGTGGGGATCGGTTTAATCGGTTCTAATGTATAAGCCATGTTCAATGTTTTTTATTCTACGGATGAGATGTGCTTTATCTAACTTTATCTAGGAAGAGTTATAAATTGTACATCTCCTTGATATACACCTGAGTACTGTTTTTTTACTATCTACCAATAAATAGACCAAACTGTATTTTTGAATAATTTTTTTTTGAATAATGAAGCTTTTAGCTCCCTAAGAAGCAAAAAAAAGAGGACTGTGTATAAACAGACCTCTTTTGTATCGTTGTATAGGATAGTGATTACGCTGATTCAACTACCTTAAATTGAGATTCATATAGATTTCTATAGTACCCATTTTCATAGGTTAGTAATTCTTGATGTGTTCCTTTTTCCACAATTTTACCTTTATCCATCACGATAATAACATCAGCGTTTACAATAGTTGCTAAACGGTGAGCAATGATAATAGATGTTTGATTGTGAGTGAGGTAATCTGTTGCCTTTTGAAGTAATTCCTCTGAGTGGGAGTCAATCGAAGAAGTTGCTTCATCGAGAATTAAAATACTTGGTTTACTCACATAGGCGCGTAAAAAGGCAATTAATTGACGTTGACCCGAAGACAACATAACCCCGCGTTCTTTTACATCATAATCATATCCTCCTGGTAGGTTGACAATAAAATCGTGAATGCCAATTTTCTTGGCTGATTCAATGACAAATTCTCTTGAAATAGCAGGGTCGTGTAGGGTGATATTGTTGAGAATACTATCGCTAAACAAGAAAACATCTTGAAGTACGATAGCAATTTGTTGACGCAGAGAAGCTAGTTCAAAATCGTGAATATCAATGCCGTCTATTTTAATTTGTCCTGCATTAATATCGTAAAAACGGTTGAGCAAGTTGATAATGGTTGATTTTCCGGCTCCTGAAGAACCGACAATTGCAACGGTTTGTCCTGCTTTAATTTCCAAATCGATGCCTTTTAAGACTTCTACCCCTGGAATATAGCTGAAGTGTACGTTATTCAAGGAAATATCACCTTTGAATGACGGAGCTTGAATGGTTCCGTTCTGCTCAATTGTCTCATCCATTTCCAATACTTCAAACACGCGTTCTGCAGCAATGATTCCCATTTGCATTACGTTAAATTTATCGGCAATTTGACGCAAAGGATTAAAGAGCATACTAATCAACATCGTATAGGCGAATAAATCTCCAAATGTAGTGAGGTTGTCTCCTTGTACAATCGACATCCCTCCATACCAAATGACAAGCCCCAAAGTTAAAGAGGATACAATATCCGCAATGGGAAAGAAGATGGAGTTATAGAGAATATTTTTCAACCAAGCTTGGTTGTGCTTTTCGTTAATTTCTTTGAATTTTTCATATTCAATCTCTTCACGGGTAAAGAGCTGAACGATTTTCATACCAGAAATACGCTCTTGTACGAAGGTATTGAGGTTGGCAATTTGCGTACGTACTTCTTGAAAGGCATCTTTCATTTTTATTTGAAAAACACGAGTGGCATAGAGTAAAATAGGCATAGCCAATAAAACAATACAGCTGAGTTTCCAATTCATGTAAAACATAATCGCCAAGACCACAAACATTTTGAGTAAGTCGCTGACAATCATAAATAAACCTTGGCTAAAAATACTAGCAATGGATTCAATATCAGATACAGAACGCGTTACTAATTTACCAACTGGTTCATTGTCGAAATAGCGCATGCGAAAAGAGATGATTTTTTTAAATAACTTTTCGCGAATATCCTTGACGATATCTTGTCCTAACCAACTGGCCCAATAGGTAAATAAAAATTGAAAGGTCACTTCCAGGATCAAAACAATAGCCATTAATCCCACATAGATTAAAAGACCCGTTTGATCTTGGGGTTGTACATATTGGTTAACGGTTTCTTTGACCATATACGGACGAGCCGCAGCAAAAATGGATAACGCAATAGCAAAAAAGATCACCCAACGGAATCTACTCTGATAGGGTTTGGCATAAGCTAGTGTTTTGCGTAAGGATATGGAGTTTAATTTTTTCATAAATAAGGGTAACCTACTTTTGTTAAAAATAAGCCTTTTCCGGGAACTGAGAATCCTGCTTGTCCACGGTCTTTGCTTTCGATGATTGCTCTGAAATCATCTAGGGTGATTTTGTGTAAACCAACATTGATGAGCGTACCCACAATGGCGCGTACCATATTGCGTAAGAATCGATTTGCACAGACAGTGAAAACCAATTGATTGCCGTTGATGAACGTCCATTCTGCTTTGTAAATGGTACAATTGAAGGTAAAAACATCGGTATGTGTTTTTGAAAAACACTCAAAATCTTCGTATTCAAATAAAATTTGAGCCGCTTGATTCATCAACTCCACATCTAATGCGCGATGGTGATAATAGCTCAATGGATGTACAAATGCATCTTTGAATAAATGCAGGTGGTATTCGTATGTTCGATCTGTTGCATCAAAACGTGCGTGTGCATCTGCTGCAACCTCGTGAAACTGGTACACCACAATATCAGGAGGTAAAAACGAATTCATTTTTTGAATTAACGTTGGTTTATCCAAAGGGTGATCCCAGTCAAAATGCGCAAACATCTGCTTGGCATGCACACCAGCATCTGTTCTGCCTGCTCCAATTAGTTCAATTGGTTGGCGCAATAGAGTCGAAATAGCCTCGGTTAACGTTTGCTGTACAGTAGGAGCGTTCGGTTGGAGTTGCCAGCCGTGATAGTTCGCACCATTATACGCAAATTCGATAAAATATCTCAAAATAAGTCTCGTTTTAAGCCTACAAATATACTTTAAAAATGGGAAAAAAGAGAAAAGGGAGATGAATGAATCGTGAATGGTGAGTGGTGAGTGGTGAGTGGTGAGTGGTGAGTGGTGAGTGATCAGATTCATTGAACACTAAAACAAAATATAAACGGGGGATTGTTGTTTGGATTTTGCTGTTTGGCTTTTGTTGTTCAAGCAATTATTCATAACAAAGATTTTCATTGATTACTATTCTCACTCAATCTAACCAAATCCTCACCCAACCAAACCTACTTATGTTAAAAGAGAAGGCAAGTATAAATTGCCGTAATCGAGCTAGAAAAAGTAGTGAAATAGTCCTATTTTTACTTTTTGAAATAATACCGATGATGAGAAAAATAAAGAAGATTCTTGTAGCCCTGCTATGTGGAGGGCTATTTACAGTAGCACAAGCCCAAGATTTTAATCAGTATTTCGAGTATAAAACCCTGCGATTGGATTATATTTTTGGAGGAAATGCCGATCAACAGTTTATACTGTTGGATGAATTGGTGCGTTATCCGATGTGGGCGGGAAGAACCCATCACTTGAGTGAAAATGCATTGAGAGGTAATGGACAAGTGCGTCTGTATGATGAAGCAACGGATCAATTGATTTATACCACGAGTTTTAGTACGCTATTTCAAGAGTGGTTGTCCACAGAAGAGGCAGCAACAACAACGAAGAGTTTTGAAAATGTTTTTTTAGTTCCTTTTCCCAAGCAAAAAACCAAAGTAGAAGTCGTGCTATTTGATGAAAACGGAAAAGAAAAAAGTAGGTTAACACACGTAGTGGAACCTCAAGACATATTGATTCATGATAAAGGCATAGCAGAAGTAACTCCGCATGAGTATATTCATCAGGCGAAAGACAACAGTAAGGCTATTAATGTAGTATTGGTTGCCGAGGGCTATACTGAAGCAGAGATGGATCAATTTAGGGCTGTGGCTCAAGTATCTGTGGAGGAAATACTCAAACATCAGCCTTTTGATCAATTTAGCGATTACTTTAATTTTATTGCTGTAAAAAGCCCATCACATGATGCTGGAGTAAGTGTACCACGCACAGGCAAATGGAAGCAAACTGCCGTTGAATCGAATTTTGATACGTTTTATTCTCAGCGCTATTTGACGACAAATCGCTTGAAAAAAGTACATGATCTCTTAGCGGGAATTCCCTATGAACACATTATTATCCTAGCCAATACCGATGTATATGGTGGTGGCGGAATTTACAATTCTTATACCTTGACAACAACAGGACATGCAGATTTTAAACCTGTGGTGGTTCACGAGTTTGGGCATAGTTTTGCGGGATTAGCGGATGAGTATTTTTACGAACAAGATGTATTGAGCGATTTTATCTCCAATCAAACTGAACCTTGGGAGCAAAATATTACAACGCTGAAGGACTTTGATGCAAAGTGGAGTGGGCAGTTGAAAAAAGGAACCCCTATTCCTACCCCAGTAGATCAAGCTAAAAAATACCCAATAGGCGTTTATGAAGGCTTGGAGGGCAATGGAATCTACAAAGGAGCGTTAGAGTGTCGTATGCGTACCAACCAATATGATCGATTCTGTGGTGTATGTCAAAAGGCAATCGAAAAACTGATTCAGTTTTATCTCGATTAATTGTTGTTGAATAAAGTGTTAGAGCAGTGAAAAAAATAGTATTGTTATCCGATACACACAGCTGTATTGATGCGTCGATTTTAAAATACGTTAAGCAGGCTGACGAGGTTTGGCATGCGGGGGATATTGGCAATCTCGAAGTAACGGATGAGATTAAGAAGTACAAACCGCTACGAGCGGTATATGGCAATATTGACGATGCAGAAGCGCGTATCGAATTTCCAGAAGAGCAGCTTTTTGTTTGTGAAGGGATGAAAGTGTATATGATTCACATTGGCGGTTATCCGGGAAAATACCGCACTCAAGTAAAAAATCAATTGAGAAAAGAAAAACCAGGCTTGTACATTTGTGGTCATTCTCATATTTTGAAAGTACAATATGATGCCGAATATGCAGTATTGCATTTAAATCCTGGTGCTGCGGGTATTAGCGGTTTTCATCAAGTACGAACGATGTTGCGGTTTGTCCTAGACCAAGGGAATATTAAAGATTTAGAATTAATCGAATGGCCGAAAAACAAAAAAACCGAACAAGTATAATTGTTCGGTTTTTTTTACGCACTAATAAACTAAGATGTTAGGTTTATCGTAAGCGATCCACAGATTTTACAAGATCTTCATCCTTCTTGATGGCTTTGTTTGCTAATACAAGCAACACGATAGAAACAATAGGGAGGAACATCCCAATACCTTTCTCAGAAACGATTTCTGACGCTTCTCCAGATACAGTTAGTGTTCGATAAACAAATAATCCTAATAGTATAACGTTTAATATCATAGTCAGTCTGTTGCAAACAAACTGTCGTTGTCTATTTTTATAATTCATGATACTCACAGCGGTTAATGCAGCAGATGCGCCGAAAAGAAAGGTGAACGCGGGGAAAAACATAAAGTAAACTTCCTCTTGCTGTGCATTGTACCATAAAGGAAAAACAAAGGGTAATACGCCTAGTGCAATAAGAACTAGTAACATATATACGGTTTGAATTCGCTGTAACATGATGATTGATTTTCTGTAACTCACACAAAAGTAAGGTTTCTTTTTTATAAAAACCTATTAAATATTAAAAATAATTCGTATTATTGCAACAGTTATGTCGTAAGTACTTCATAATACGACACTTCTACTAACAAAAATTCCATTCTTATTTTTAAGACACAACTCATTTATTTATAATCTATAAACATTTATATGTTTGACATTTCCCAATTAGAAAAAATGAAGGTTTCTGACCTTCAGGAGATCGCGAAGCAGGCTAAGCTGACTAAGGTGTCGACTTTAAAAAAAGGAGAGTTAATTGAACGAATTTTAGAAGTTCAAGCTCCAACAGAAGGTAAGGCTAAAGCGACGAAGCCTGTTGCGCAAAAAGAAAAAGCGGTTCAAACCGAAACAGTGCAAACAGCTCCAGTAGCAGCTACTCCAGTCGAAAAACCAAGACGTCCAAGACTTGCCAAGCAAACAGCAGAGGTGGAAAGAACACCAATGGATGGGAAACAAGAAAAGAAGACTGAATCAACAGCGCATCGAACCCTCGAATCTTCAAAAGAAGAGAGTAAGGAAGATCGCGATACTGTAAAATCAGAGTCGAATGTAGATTCAAAAGTTGAAGCTAAGAGCACTTCACGTGACAACCACAAAGAGTTTACACAAAAGAAGAAAAACGATAATACTAAGCGCGACTTTCAAAAGCGCGATTTTAAAAATAACAAAAAACAACAAGGAGACGATCAACGTCAAAACGTTGCTTCTGATGCTACTAAAAGCGAAACTGAAACTCCAGTTGTAAGCGACCAGCCTGCTGTTGAACAAGACAATAAAAGACAGCATCAAAATCAACAAGGCAATAGAAACCAACAACGCAACCAAAACCAATCCAACAACAATAACGCACAACAAAAAAATAATTTCAGAGAACCTGATTATGAGTTTGATGGTATTATTGAAAGTGAAGGGGTGTTGGAAATGATGCCAGATGGTTACGGTTTCTTGCGATCTGCGGATTATAACTATTTGTCATCTCCTGATGATATCTATTTATCACAGTCACAAATTCGCCTTTTTGGTTTAAAAACAGGAGATACAGTAAAAGGAGTGGTTCGTCCTCCAAAAGAAGGAGAGAAATTCTTCCCACTCGTTCGCGTATTAAAAATTAATGGACATGATCCTCAAAGTGTAAGAGATCGCGTTTCTTTTGAGCATTTAACGCCCATTTTCCCAACGGAAAAATTCAAATTAGACGGTGCGAGAAGTACAACTTCAACGCGTATTATGGATATGTTTGCTCCTATTGGTAAAGGACAACGTGGAATGATCGTTGCACAACCAAAAACGGGTAAAACGATGTTGTTGAAAGATGTAGCGAATGCCATTGCCGCTAATCACCCTGAAGTTTATTTGATCGTTTTATTGATCGATGAACGCCCAGAAGAGGTGACGGATATGCAACGCAGTGTTCGTGCAGAAGTAATTGCTTCAACGTTTGATGAGCCTGCAGAGCGCCACGTAAAAGTAGCCAATATTGTATTGGAAAAAGCCAAGCGTTTGGTTGAATGTGGACATGATGTAGTGATCTTGTTGGATTCCATTACGCGTTTAGCCCGTGCTTATAACACCGTACAACCTGCATCAGGAAAAGTATTGAGTGGAGGGGTAGATGCTAACGCATTACAAAAACCAAAACGCTTCTTTGGAGCGGCGCGTAATATTGAAAATGGTGGTTCGTTGAGTATTATCGCTACGGCTTTAGTAGATACGGGATCTAAGATGGATGAAGTAATCTTTGAAGAATTCAAAGGAACAGGAAATATGGAGCTTCAATTGGATCGTAAATTGGCAAACAAGCGTATTTACCCTGCGATTGACATTACTTCTTCAAGTACTCGTCGCGATGATGAACTCTTGGATCGCGATGCATTACAGCGCACGTGGACGGTTCGCAAAGTGATGGATGATATGAATTCAATCGAGGCTATGACATCGATTATTGATTCTATCAAAAATACAAAAAACAACGAAGAGTTTTTTGCTGAAATTCAAGGATAATTAGTGATTTTGAATATAATTGAAAAGAGGGCATTCCACAGTGAATGTCCTCTTTTTTTATTTTTGTTGGGTGTGTGTTTAGATAGTTTGTTATTTTTGCGTCTTGAGAATTCGCTGAATAACCTGTACAATGATAAAAATTGCTTTGCTATTACTGGTTTTGTTGCTCGACTACCTTGGATATCGCTTTGGTCGGTCATATCTGTCGTCACAGGGTAAGACTAAAAAAACTAGTGGCCCTACATTTCGAAAAACATGGGCAGAGAAAAAAGCGAAACTCCAAGAAAAAACACAGCAGTTGGAAAAAGAAAGGAAGGAGGAAGAGGATGAATTTGACGATATTATCGATAAAGAAACCTTTAATTTTTTACTCATCGGCGCTACGGCTACTGTTTTGTTTTTGATTGTAGGATTCTTTACGGGAAATCCCCTTTATTTTTACTTGCTTATTTTCTTGATTACGACCATGGTTTACGTCTACTACAGTAAATTGCAATAAGGGCTAATTAAAAAAAGTTTACCCAATTAAGATGTGCACAAAGCGCTGTCTTACCTGGATAAACTTTTAAGTACAATTGCAGGAAGTTTATAAGCTCCCTGCACTATGTAGATGTAATGATTAGTTAGCTTATTATTGACGTGTTTCAAACACAACCTCTTCTAATACTCTGTCAGGAATGCTAGGATCAACATAGATTGGATCGAAATCGCTACTAGGATAGGGGATCATATTCATCACCGTAATTGGTTCTTGTGGTGTACCCGGATAGTTTTGTTTTAAAACGTTAATTCGATTGTTGATCCAGGCCATCGTATTTCTTCCTGTTTCTTTGTGTAGTATTTGCATCATTTGCGGACCACTTCCATAGTTTCTCAACTTTTTCCAAACAACAATTTCATAGTCATATTGTTTGAAATATTTATAAACCTGTTCTGTACGATCGCTTTCATTGGCAAAAGTCGTTGCTCCACCTGCCAATACAAGGGCAAGGGTAAAAAGTATTTTTTTCATAATTAAATGTTTTTGGTGTAATTGGTATTGTTAAAGTACTATCTATTTTTAGTTAAAAAAAACAGATTTTAAAACTTTAGCATAATGTACAGTTTTTCTGTACTTCAAAAAAAAGTACGTATGAAGAACAGGGCATTGAGGGAATATCCCTGTAAAATAAGAGATTGTTGTTTTTAATGAGATTAAATGACGATATGTTTGTGTTCTAAAAAAATACAAATGAGAAAAGGAAGATTTATGTTGCTGCTTTTTGGGGCACTTTTTTTAGGTTGTTCATCAGATGACCAAACATCAAATGCTGATGTAGAACAAGCGTATAGTTTTTATGTAGTAGCCAATCCTGGGCCTGCGACTTACAAAATCCGCTATGGTACATCAAGTAGCAATGGATTTGTGGCTGTACAAGATGTGGTGTGGGTAAAAGATACCCTTGTTAGTAGTAATACGTTTCACACAGGGACCTTAAAAACAAAAGAGCAGTTTGTTTTTGTAGAAGTGAGTACAGTAAAGAAACAAGAAGGATCTGATTTGATTTTTTCAATTGAGACACTTGTCAATGACAACCGACAAGGACACGTGATTAATGTAAAAGATAGCGGTCAGTTTTCTTTTAAAATAAAATAACAAAAGCCCCTAATTTTGGGGCTTTTCTATTTTTACTTCTATTTCTTTTACGGTATAAGAATAGTCAATTTCGCGGTAGAGGGTTTTTGTTTTTTCTGTTACTTCGTACATCATGGCTTTTATCGGGTAATGATCTTCGTTATAGGTATACTCAATGGTGTATTTTTCGTTTTCTGGACTTTTTAAATAGTTGAAGTTCGTTGAAAAATGGTAGGTTAAAGGAATGAAGTCCATTTCGTTAAATACAAAGCTGGTCATGTCGAAAGGCAAAAGCGTAAATGGATTTTTTCCTTCGTCATAGCCTATTTCCATGCTCAAGGTAAAAAAGCTCATTGATATCAGCTGATTTTTGTTGTTATACCCATACTCAAATTGAAGATTCATGGGAGTGATTGTCGAACGGATAAATTGGTCTTTATCGTTATAGGTGAAGGATTGATTGATAACTTGCCCTTCATCAACCAGGCGATTTGAGTCCAATCTGTTGTTTTTGTAGTGATAAACAAAGGACCTAAGGGAGGTGCCTTGGCGTTGGATGTCAAAGGTTTTTAATCGATTGTTTTCGTCTAATTCGAAGTGATAGTCCAATACATAGGTGTTGTTTACTTTTTCGTCTTTGTATTCGTTTACGGTATTGTTTAGGCGGGTCAACTGAAAGTCGTTCGTATACGAAAGGACAAAGTGATCTTGTTGGGATAAGGTAGAAGTCATTTCATAGGTTCCGTTGAGTTGGTGCTCCATATCAATGGTGTAGGACTTTGATTGAACGTCTGATACATAGTAGTGTTTTTCAATACGAGTAGTTGGTCCTTCAGTTGGAGGTTCAATGTAAGGGCGAGTGGAGTCATCTGAACTACAGCTAGCAAAAAGAGCAAACAAGCAAAGCATGCTCGCAGATTGTACAATTTTTTTCATAGTTAAATAGGTTTTAATAAAGTTAGTTGGAATGGATCGTTCCATTGCTATAAGCATAGACGCAGAAAAAAGAAAAAGGTTGGGAGGGAAGTGAAAAATAGTAAGGAGCTGTTGTTTTTACTAGAAAAGGCTGATATCGTTCAGAGAGTTGTAGATCTTGATAAAAAAGAGAAAAAAACTTTGTAAGCTAAGCTACTATCTATTAATTGATTAATAAAGTAAACGAAAAAAACATTGATTTTTTTGTTGATCCAGTTTGGTTTTACAGAATATCGTCTTATATTTGCACTCGCAATAAGCAATAAGGCCACGTGGCGCAACTGAATAGCGCATCTGATTACGGCTCAGAAGGTTGCAGGTTTGAATCCTGCCGTGGTCACGAGAATACAATGGCGATGTGGCGCAACTGAATAGCGCATCTGATTACGGCTCAGAAGGTTACAGGTTTGAATCCTGTCATCGTCACAACAAAGAAAACCCTACCACATTTGTGTAGGGTTTTTTTATGTAGTTTGGTCAGATATTGAATTCGAAACTTTGGATCAAGTACATCCTCTTGTTTTGTTTGAAAAAAACTGGTATTGAACTAGTTTTATAATAGTTATTCATTATTTAAGTATATTAGCTTATTCAGTGAATTTTTGTTACAGAACTCTTTTTTAAAATGAAAAATAAAAAAATAAATAAACTAATGCTTTGGTTGTTTATTGGGCTTTTGGTTTATTCAAGTATAACAGGTAATTCATTACTTTTTGTTTGCTTTATTTCTTTAGTTTTTATTATATATACAGTCTTTTACTTTTTGGATTTTATTCGTATTATCAGGAAAAATAAAAATGATTCATATGGTCAGCCATTATATAAAAACGAAACAGTACAATTACAACGTGTAGTTACTATAGATGACAACAAGCCTCCAATCTATACTGAGAAAGAATCAAAGAAATCACCCTTAATAAGAATTTCAATCTTACTTATAATTGTTTTTACTGTTTTTACTTTCGGTTCAAGAAAGAGAACAGGGGCAGTGTGTAGAGATGGAACATATAGTTATTCAGTTGGCTCAGGAACATGTTCGCATCATAATGGTGTTAGAGAATGGAGATACAAGTATTGGTGGGATTAAACCACTTATTTTGAGTGAGAAGAAAGATATTGAGTTTATTAATTTGGTATTTGCATAGTTGTTATAGTCAAGAGAATTTTTCGAAAAGTTTATACTTTTGTAAATAGATGGAAAGATAAAAAGCCAGTAGCTCCAACTACTGACTCTTAAATGGCTGTTTATTTATAGTGTTTTGATAAACATATATATAACAACATATATATAACAACAAATAGTACAAAACTCAAACCTAACAGGAACGTCTAAAGGTATTCGTTTTTGTTTTTTAGATCGTCTTGTCAATCATTTAAAAGAGTCTTCTTTTAGCTGTCTACATACTACTTGCGTGATGCGTCCATCGTGTGTCTATAGAAAAACCTAGTTTTAATAGAGACACGATGGACGCATAATGGAGTCACTATGGACACAGTACTTACCAAACTTTGTCAAAGGATATACAATATTCGATCATACGATACGGAAAGCAAAAAGTAAAAAATTACCTTTGTCGTGCAATCGTCGTGCAAATAGTGAGTGTTTAATGTTTAACGTATTGTTTTGTAGTTTTTTATGTTGCTATTTCGTAATCCTGCCGTGGTCAAAACTAAGAAGCTTCTATACAGTTGTATCGTTTTTGTTTATGTAATTTGGCCATTTTATGTAAAATATTTTATGTAATTATATAACGCCACCAAAGTAAAAACTACCTTTGTTGTGCAATCGTCGTGCAAGATTTTATCTACGACAATGAACAATTCGTTGCCTTATGATTTTTGATTACCTTCAATTTTGGTTTGCTGCAAATAACGAACACGGCACACATTCGCCTTTTGTATTTAATTTACTGACACGTGGACTCTATCCTTCGGATCGTCGTTGGAAAGGGCAATCGAGAAAACAGCAGTTTATTGATCGGTTGATTGTGTACTTTGAGCCGCAGCATATTGCCGTACTGGATAAACAGACAGTAAAGGCAAAAGCAGCGCAGGAGATGGTTGTGTTTCAACGCGAATCGACAACTCCCTATGATTGCCTTATTTTTAATGGTACAACGGCGGCAAACTGGCCGAGTATAGCTACGGTTATCCCTCATTTACACAACGATTCGCTTTGGATCATCGACCGAAGAAGGAAAGAAGCTTCCATCGAAAAATATTGGCAAGAAGTCGTGGCATCCGAAGAAATGATTGTAACTTTAGATTTCTATTATTTCGGAGTGGCTTTCAAGCGAAAAGAGCAATTGAAACAGCATTTTGAACTGCGTTTACAACCAGATCGCGTCTTCCGCTTGTTACGCGTGTAACAAAGTGGCCTTTTTAGACACTTATAAGAAAGAAAAAACAAAGAATATGTCTAAAGAATTAATTATTGATATCCAAGAGATTAAGCGCGATTTCAAAATGGGATCTGAGACGGTGAAAGTCTTGAAAGGGGTGGATTTACAAATCGAAAAGGGAGATTATGTCGCTTTGATGGGGCCTTCTGGATCGGGTAAATCGACGTTGATGAATATTTTAGGCTGTTTGGATACGCCTACTTCGGGCTATTATAGCTTAAATGGCAAAGATGTCAGTCGATTGGATGACGATCAATTGGCAGAAATTCGCAACAAAGACATTGGTTTTGTGTTTCAAACCTTCAACTTAATGCCGCGTACTACGGCGTTAGATAATGTGGCCTTGCCGATGATTTACGCGGGAAAATCCAAAGAGGAACGCAATCAACGGGCCTCTTCTGTGTTGAATATGGTGGGATTGGGCGATCGGATGGATCACCATCCGAATCAACTCTCTGGGGGGCAAAGACAACGTGTAGCAGTAGCTCGTGCTTTGGTCAATAATCCTTCGATTATCTTAGCCGATGAGCCGACGGGAAATTTAGATACGAAAACCTCGATCGAAATCATGGCGCTATTTGACGAAATTCACAGCAAGGGCAATACCGTTATTCTCGTAACTCATGAGGAAGATATAGCCGAACATGCCCATCGCATTATTCGATTACGCGATGGAGTGATCGAAAGTGATCAGCGAATAAAATAAAGAAAAGACACCGTATTTTATCTAAAGTATTGTATTTTGCTTGTTGGATCAAACAACGAATACAATGAAAATATACACTAAGACGGGCGATAATGGAAGCACGGCTTTATTTGGCGGAACGCGAGTGCCTAAAGATCACATCCGCATTGAAGCCTATGGCACAATAGACGAACTGAATTCCTACATAGGTATGATTCGCGATCAAGAGATTCCCTCCTTAGAAACGCAAACACTACTCGTGATACAGCATGATCTTTTTACACTGGGCGCTATGCTAGCCACGGATCCCCAAAAAGCGCGGTTAAAAAATGGACAAGAACGCCTAAATATTCCCAAAATAACGGCTGAAACAATTGATTTTTTAGAAGGTGAAATTGATCGCATGGAGCAGAATTTGCCACCCATGACGCATTTTATTTTACCTGGTGGACATGCAACTGTGTCATTCTGTCATATTGCGCGTTGTGTTTGTCGCAGAGCAGAGCGTTTGTCAGTGCAGTTGAACCGCGAAGAAGCTGTTGAACCGGAAATTTTAATGTATATCAACCGACTTTCTGACTATCTTTTTGTGTTGGCACGAAAGTTGACTTTTGATTTACAAGTGAAAGAAATGAAATGGATACCCGAAAAACAAGGGTAAACCCACTGAATATCGCGACTTTTTGCAGTGAAAAAAGTGAGACGTTCTTTAAACTTAGTGAAATACTATGAAAAAAGCTTGCTTATTTCATAATAAAATTTATTTTTGCAATAAAATTTAAAAAAGGTTAAGAGATGTATTGGACATTAGAATTAGCATCTTATTTAAGTGATGCTCCATGGCCTGCTACTAAAGATGAGTTGATAGATTATGCTATTAGAACAGGTGCGCCCCTTGAAGTAGTTGAAAACTTACAATCCATCGAAGATGAAGGAGAAATCTATGAATCTATGGAAGAAATATGGCCAGACTATCCTACGGACGAAGATTATCTTTGGAACGAGGATGAGTATTAATATAGGAAAAAGCCTTCTACAAGGCTTTTTTTTGTTTATTTTAGCAAGTAAAAAAGAGTAAAAAACATATAAACCTATGAGTCTTATAAATACCATATTAAAGGTTTTTGTCGGCGATAAATCGGAACGAGATATCAAGGAAATAAAGCCTCTAATTGAAAAAATTAAAACGTATGAATCGTCTTTGTCTGGTTTGTCGAATGACGAATTGAGAGCGAAGACCATCTTTTTCAAAGAGAAAATTCAACAATCTAGAGCCGGTCAAGATGCGAAAATCGCTTCGTACAAAGAAGAAATCGAGAAGACTCAAGATATCGATAAAAGAGAAGCTATTTACGCTAGTATTGATAGCTTAGAAAAAGAAGCGTATGACAATACGGAAAAAGTATTGTTGGACATTTTACCTGAAGCATTCGCTGTGGTAAAAGAAACAGCCAAACGTTTCAAAGAAAATGAAACGGTAGAAGTAACGGCTTCTGAAAAGGATATAGAGTTTGCTGATCACAAACCGTATGTAACCATTGTGGACGGAAAAGCCAATTGGGCGAATAAATGGTCCGCAGCTGGTAAAGAAGTAACTTGGGATATGATTCACTACGATGTTCAGTTAATTGGAGGTATCGTATTACACCAAGGGAAAATTGCCGAGATGCAAACAGGGGAAGGGAAAACCTTAGTGGCAACCTTGCCTTTATACTTGAATGCCTTGACAGGAAACGGCGTACACTTAGTAACCGTGAATGACTACCTTGCAAAAAGGGATAGCCAGTGGAAAGCACCTCTATTCGAATTCCACGGGATGACTGTAGATTGTATTGACAATCACCAACCAAACTCTGCCGGAAGAAGAGCTGCTTATGCTGCTGATATTACCTATGGAACAAATAACGAATTTGGTTTCGATTATTTGAGAGATAATATGGCACATACGCCAGAAGAATTGGTGCAACGTGTACACAACTATGCCATTGTCGATGAGGTCGATTCAGTATTAGTGGATGACGCCAGAACACCGTTGATCATCTCTGGTCCTGTTCCTCAAGGAGATCGCCATGAATTTAATGAGCTAAAACCAAAAGTGTCAAACTTAGTTGAGATTCAACGTAAGTTGGCAAATAACTTCTTGGCTGATGCTAGAAAATTAATCCGCGAAGGAAATACAAAAGAAGGTGGTTTCTTATTGTTAAGAGCCTACCGAAGCTTACCTAAAAATAAAGCCCTGATCAAATTCTTAAGTGAAGAAGGGGTAAAACAATTGCTTCAAAAAACAGAGAATCACTATATGCAAGACAACAACAGAGAAATGCATAAAGTGGATGAAGCGTTGTACTTCGTGATAGAAGAGAAGAACAATCAAGTGCAATTAACGGATAATGGAATCAAGTTTTTATCACAAGATACAGACGAGAACTTCTTCGTATTACCCGATATTGGAACTGAAGTTGCGCGTATTGAAAGCCAAAACTTATCAAGAGAAGAAGAGGCTATTGCCAAAGAGCGTTTATTCCAAGACTTTGGAGTGAAAAGCGAGCGTATTCACACGTTAAACCAGTTGTTGAAAGCGTACACGGTATTTGAAAAAGATACTGAATACGTGGTGATTGACAACAAGATTTTAATCGTGGATGAGCAAACAGGTCGTATTATGGATGGTCGTCGTTATTCTGACGGATTACATCAAGCGATTGAGGCAAAAGAAAATGTAAAAATCGAAGCAGCAACGCAAACCTTTGCAACGATTACCTTACAGAACTACTTCCGTATGTACAAGAAATTGGGAGGTATGACAGGTACGGCAATTACAGAAGCAGGGGAGTTCTTGCAAATCTATAAATTAGACGTTGTTGAAATTCCTACGAACAGAGGAATTGCACGTAAAGATAAAGAAGATAAAATTTACCGTTCGGTACGTGAAAAATACAAAGCCGTTATTGACGACGTAGTAGAGTTATCACAAGCAGGACGTCCGGTATTGATCGGTACAACGTCAGTTGAGATTTCAGAGTTATTGAGTAGATCGTTAAAAATGCGTGGGATTCAACACAACGTATTGAACGCGAAATTACACAAACAAGAGGCTCAGATTGTTGAAGAAGCTGGAAAACCAGGTATTGTGACTATTGCAACGAATATGGCAGGTCGTGGTACGGATATCAAGCTTTCTCAAGAAGTGAAAGACAAAGGAGGATTGGCTATTATTGGTACAGAACGCCACGATTCAAGACGTGTTGACCGTCAGTTAAGAGGTCGTGCAGGACGTCAAGGAGATCCAGGAAGCTCTCAATTCTACGTATCTTTAGAAGATAACTTAATGCGTTTATTCGGATCAGAGCGCGTAGCGAAGATCATGGATAGAATGGGGTTAGAAGAAGGGGAAGTGATCCAACACTCGATGATGACCAAATCAATCGAAAGAGCACAGAAAAAAGTAGAAGAAAACAACTTTGGTATTCGTAAACGTCTATTAGAATATGATGACGTAATGAACGCACAACGTGAGGTAATTTACAAACGTAGAAAACACGCGTTATTTGGAGATCGCCTTAAAGTGGATATCGCCAATATGATGTACGATTTGTGTGAGCGTATTAGCGAAACCAACAAGTTAGCGAATGACTTCAAAAACTTGGATATGGATATGATCCGCAATTTTGGTATCAATGATGTGATAACAGAAGATCAATTCAACAAAGACGACGTAGTTACGCTAGCGAATAGATTATACGAGAAAGCATTTGCAGCGTATCGCGAAAAAGGACAACGCAGTGCAACAGAAGCATTCAAAGTAATTAAGAATGTTTACGAAAATCAAGATAATAATTTCGAACGCATTGTGGTGCCGTTTACGGATGGGATGAAAACTATGAATGTGGTGACCAACTTAGAAACAGCCTACCAAACAGAAGGAATGAGCTTGATTGACGATTTCGAAAAGAACGTTGTATTATCCATTTTAGATGAGGCGTGGAAGAAACACCTTAGAAAAATGGACGAATTAAAACAGTCGGTTCAATTAGCCGTTCACGAACAAAAAGATCCGTTGTTGATCTATAAGTTTGAGGCATTCGAATTGTTTAAGAAAACAATCGCTGAAATGGATGCAGAAATAACGTCTTTCTTGACAAAAGCGGATCTACCGGTTCAGCCAGTACAAGAAGAAGTTAACGCATAATTTTAGCATATGCAATACAGTAAAGGGCTCTTATGACAAGAGCCTTTTTTTTATGGTAATTGGATGTTAAGACTTGCTTTTTGTCATCCAAACGCTTAATAAATTTGTATTTTTATAGAACAAATCAAAATTAGATTACTATGACCCTCTTTGGTAAACCATTTACAACAAAATACGGTACAGCCCCTTTCTCTCAGATAAAAATTACGGATTATAAACCTGCATTTGATCAAGCGATTGCGCAATCAAAAGCCGATATTGAGGCAATAATAGCCAATTCAGCTTCTCCAACTTTTGCTAATACAATAGAAGCCTTAGCCTTTTCGGGTATGGAATTGGATCGTTTGGCGAGTATTTTTTTCAACTTAAATTCAGCAGAAACCAATGATGAAATGCAGCAGATTGCGCAAGAAGTAGCGCCTTTGCTTTCGGAATTAGGAAATGATATTTTATTGAATGAAGCGTTATTTTTACGTGTCAAGGCGGTATACGATCAGTTAGATCAATTGGATTTGACTACAGAACAGCGCATGTTGTTGACGAAAAACTACAAAAACTTTGTGCGTAATGGGGCTTTGCTTTCTGATGAACAGAAAAATAAAGTAAGAGCGATTGATACGGAATTGGCGACTACTTCGTTGAAGTTCGGTGAAAATGTATTGGCAGAAACGCATAACTATCAATTGCACATTACCCAAGAAGAGGATTTAAAAGGCTTGCCTGAAGGCGCTATTGAAGAAGCTCATGCTTTGGCGAAACAAGAGAACAAAGTGGGGTGGATTTTTACCTTAGATTATCCGAGTTATATTCCCTTTATGACGTATGCTCAAAATAGAGCGTTGCGCAAGGAATTGGCTATCGCTGCGGGTACAAAAGCTTTTAAGGCGAATGAGTTTAACAATGAAGGGCATGTCTTAAAGATTGTCCAACTGAGACATGAACGTGCCAATATTTTGGGCTATGCTACCCATGCTGATTTTGTCTTGGAAGAACGCATGGCGCAATCACCTGTAAAAGTAAATACCTTTTTAAATGATTTACTCCAAAAGGCAAAACCTGCTGCAGATAAAGAGTTTGAGGAATTAACCGCTTTTGCTAAAAAGATAGATGGCATTGAACAATTGCAAAAATGGGATGGAAGTTACTATGCCGAAAAATTAAAACAAGAGCGTTTTAACTTAGACGATGAGGTGTTAAAGCCTTATTTTCAATTGGAAAATGTAGTAGATGGTGCTTTTCAAGTGGCAGCTAAATTATATGGATTAACGTTTACTGAAGTATTTGATATTGATACCTATCATGAAGAAGTACGTACGTTTGAAGTATTCGATGAAAAAGGAGCCTTTGTTGCTGTATTTTATACGGATTTCTTCCCGCGTAAAGGAAAGCGCAATGGTGCTTGGATGACTTCCTTCAAGAATCAATATGTGTTGAATGGAGTAAACGAACGACCTCATGTGTCTATTGTTTGTAACTTTACTAAACCAACGGCTACTAAGCCCTCTTTGCTGACGTTTAACGAAGTTACTACCTTGTTTCACGAGTTTGGGCATGCGTTGCACGGTATGCTGGCTAATACGGTCTATCCTGCTTTATCGGGCACGAATGTCTATTGGGATTTTGTTGAGTTGCCGAGTCAAGTTTTAGAAAACTGGTGCTATGAGAAAGAAACTTTGGCCTTGTTTGCAAAACACTATCAAACAGGTGAAGTCATTCCGATGGATTATGTCAACAAAATCAAAGAAAGCGCTTCCTTTTTAGAAGGGATGGCTACGGTACGTCAGTTGAGTTTCGGCCTGTTGGATATGGGATGGCATGGACAAGACCCTACTAAAATTACGAGTTTAAAAAGCTTTGAAGTGGAACAGTTTAAACTGACACAACAATATCCTGATGTGGCAGAAAATGCAATGAGTACGTCTTTTTCACATATTTTCCAAGGGGGATATTCAGCCGGATACTACAGCTATAAATGGGCAGAGGTATTGGATGCAGATGCATTTGCTTACTTTCAAGAAAAGGGTATTTTTAATAAAGAGGTCGCAACAGCATTTAAAGACTGTATTTTATCTCAAGGCGGAACGGATCATCCGATGACGTTGTACAAAAAATTTAGAGGACATGAACCTACACCAGAAGCTTTATTGCGAAGAGCAGGTTTATTAGCATAAAATGAAAAAGAGTTCCAATTTAATTTGGAACTCTTTTTTTTACACTTAACAACATCACTTTTCTTTTTTCAACTTATCTTCTCATCCACAAGGGATTTTATCTTTACTTTTTGGTGGTAGTTAAAAGCAAAATACTTGTAATTTAACTAGCGGATTACCTTTTTAGGTTAAATTTATAATTCAAATATAATTAAAAACTAATTTATTAACAAATAAAAAAAGAAAAAATCATCTATTTTGAACTGAATCTTTTTTTTGTTGAGGAATTAATATAAAAATTAGGGAAAAATATTTGATAATTAAATAAAACATTCTTCTGAGTAAATATATGTATCAACAGTACTAGGTAATTCTTTCGCTTTTTCCAGTTCTTCTTGCAGGAAAAGCAAGGATTCTTCTTGATTTTCTGCTGGGTTAGTTTTTAAATCTGCTATTTCGTCCTGTAAGTGGGTTATGTTTTTTTGTTTACTCTCCTTTAAGATTTGTTCAGCTAGCTGTATCATACCATTAAAAGTTAAACCATTCACTTTTTTGCAGTAGACCGCATGCCATTTATCAAAGTCAATTTCGTCTTCTTCTGTATAAAGATCTAGGGTTTCTGCTACGTGATTAGAAACGATTTGAATGGCTTTTTGTAAGCGCAATTGATCAGGTTCATTGAGCATGTTTAACATTTTTTCTTCTGAACTAGCATAGTGTTCAGGCGTTGTTCCGATCAACTTTAAATCTTCCTGTGCTGTAGGGGGAACGGATTTCTCAGTAGAGGGAGAAGCTGTTGCCGAAATGTCTGATGATGCAGGTGTTTTTGCATCGGTATTCTTTGGTGTACATCCCCAAGTGCACAGGGTGCACAGCCCTAAAACTAAGCTTATAGTGCTCATTTTAGCGATTGTTTTATGCATATATTTTATTTACAAAAATAGAATAAATCACAAATTGAGAAAATATTTCAATAAAAAAAGGTGTTGCTCAGCAACACCTTTTGGTAATTAATTCCAAGTTCCAAATTTTCCAGTATTAAAATCGTCAAATGCTTGTAGTAATTCTTCTTGTGTGTTCATGACAAAAGGACCATAGTGGGCAATCGGTTCTTTGATTGGAAGACCAGCTAAGACCAATACAACGGCATCCTCCATGACTTCTACGGTAAACTGTTCTCCATCATGTGCCATCACTGCAACGTGATCTTGTCGAACCTCTCTGCCATTGACATTGATGGTGCCTTCTAGGACTAACAACAAGGTGTTGTACTCCATAGGGAAGTCATAGGTTACTTTTGCGCGCGTTTTGGCTTTTAAGTTAGACATATGAATGGGAGTAAAGGTGGTTGCAGGCCCTTTTGCTCCTTTGTATTCACCAGCTATTACTTCTATGAAACCCAGTTGATCT
Organism: Myroides sp. C15-4; assembly: GCF_050522745.1. Taxonomy (NCBI): domain Bacteria; kingdom Pseudomonadati; phylum Bacteroidota; class Flavobacteriia; order Flavobacteriales; family Flavobacteriaceae; genus Myroides; species Myroides sp. C15-4. The sequence continues at coordinate 71,026 of NZ_JBMVQX010000002.1, forward strand.
TCCAGCGGATATTGTGCCATCTGTGCTTGCTCAATCGCTTGGTATTTAGGTGCTCCTTTTTTAGCTGCTGCAGGTAGATTTACCCAAAGCTGTACCATTTGAAATTCACCTCCTGTTTTGCTCCATTCAGTTTCGTGAAATTCTTTGTGCAAGACGCCAGAAGCAGCAGTCATCCACTGTACGTCTCCCTCACCTATAATTCCTCCACCTCCGCTACTATCCCCGTGTTCTACACGTCCTTTGTAAGCAATGGTTACCGTTTCGAACCCCTTGTGTGGATGTACCCCCACTCCACGTGGTATTTCACTCGGTCCAAAGTGGTATTTTGAATTGTAGTCAAACATGATAAAGGGATCCATACGTTGCATGCTCATTCCAGCTATACCTGGAATAAAATTGTGTACTCTAAAACCATCTCCTACAAAATGTGCAGGTCTTGGTGCTGCGATTTGTTCAATATTTTTTGTTTTCATCTCTATTTTATTTATACTCAAAGTTACTACCATATTGCTGGAAAAGCACTTAATCTAAAATAAGAAAGGTGAGTGGGGAATGGAGAATGGAGAGTGGTGAGTGGTAAGTGGTGGTAAGTGGTAAGTGGTAAGTGGTGAGTGGTAAGTGGTGAGTGGTGAGTGGTGAGTGGTAAGTGGTGAGTGGTAAGTGGTAAGTGGTAAGTGGTAAGTGGTGAGTGGTGAGTGGTAAGTGGTAAGTGGTAAGTGGTAAGTGGTGAACGTTGAACGTTGAATGTCCCTAAATAGGGTTGACCGTTTTTAGACATTAACTTCACAACGAACCGAGCAACGAACAACGAACAAACCGCGCAAAGAGCAACGAACAACGAGCAACAAACAACGAGCAAACCGCGCAAAGAACAACGAGCAAGGAGCAAATCGCACAAAAAAAAAGAAGAACTGCTTATCACAACAGTTCTTCTTTATATTGAAAATTTAACGTTCACTCATTTCCCATCTCCCATCTCCCATCTCCATTATCTATTAGAACCAAGGTGTCTCATGGCTTCTCGAACCATTTTAAAGAGCTCGGATGAGTATACGAAATCGACGACGTCTTCATTATTTGTTTGAATAATTTCTTTGTTTGTTCCTGACCAAGCTAATACGCCATTTTTCAGGAATACGATATGTTCTCCGATTTCCAATACAGAGTTCATATCGTGGGTATTAATTACCGTTGTAATTCCATATTCATGGGTAATCTCTTGGATGAGGTTATCAATGACGATGGCCGTTTTAGGGTCGAGTCCCGAGTTGGGTTCATCGCAAAACAAATATTTGGGATTGTTTACAATAGCACGCGCAATGGCAACCCTTTTCTGCATTCCCCCTGATATTTCAGATGGTTTCTTTTTGTTGGCATCGATTAGTTTAACGCGATCAATTACTTCATTCACGCGGTGCATAATTTCCTTGTCGCTTTTATTGGTAAACATGCGCATTGGAAATGCAATATTTTCTTCCACAGTCAAGGAGTCGAAAAGTGCACTACCTTGAAATACCATTCCAATTTCGGTACGCAAATCACGACGTTGACTTTTATTCATTTCTGCATAATCTCTTCCATCAAATAGAATTTGTCCATTATCATGAGCGTGAATACCTAAAAGTGTTTTCAAGAAGACTGTTTTTCCAGAACCACTTTGGCCTATAATTAAGTTGGTTTTTCCTGTTTCAAACGTGGTTGTAATCCCCTTCAAAACCTTAGTGCCATTAAAAGACTTTTCTATGTTTGTTACTTCAATCATCTTGCTAATTACTTAAAAGGAGAGAGGTTAATATATAGTTTGTTAGGATAATAGCCACACTGGTCCATACAAAAGCAGTTGTACTAGCTTTTCCTACTTCGAGGGCACCACCTTTCATATAATAACCAAAGAAAGAGGGAATTGTTGCTAGTAAGAAGCCAAAAAGCGTTGTTTTGATAAAGGCATAGGTAATGTGAAAAGGAATAAAAGTGTCTTGTAATCCAATGATGAATTGTTCAGAAGTCACAAAATTACCCATTACACCTCCAAACCAACCACCTAGGATACCCAAAAACATACTGATCCCAATAACGAAAGGATAGAGTAAAACGGCTACCATTTTTGGAAAAACCAAGTAGTTTAAGGAGCTAACTCCCATTACTTCTAGTGCGTCAATTTGCTCTGTTACACGCATCGTACCAATACTTGACGTGATAAATGACCCCATTTTTCCTGCCATAATTATGGAGATAAAGGTAGGGGCAAATTCGAGTATAACAGATTGTCTTGTAGCAAATCCAATCAAGTATTTTGGAATTAAAGGATTGGTTAAGTTTAAAGCGGTTTGAATCGCAACAACACCTCCAACGAAAAAGGATAAAAAGCACACAATACCCAAAGAACCTATGATTAAATCATCTATTTCTTTGAAGATCAGTTCTTTCATTACTTTCCATTTGGTCATTTTGCTAAAAATTTCTTTTAGCATAATAAAGTATTGACCAATATTTGTTAATCCAGTTTTTATCATAAAAAATAAATATCGGCTAAATTACCAATTACAAATGATTTTTTAGGTTTATAAGTCTAAAAATGTACTAAAACAGCTTGGACTTTATTTTGCTCCAACGGTATTGACGGATAAATTTACCTTGTTTTTTATCGACTAAATACGGTTCTCGATTTGCCTTTGCTTTGAAATAGCCGTGGATGTAATCGAGGAACAATAACGGTTTCTTTTTTTTTGCTGCTAGTTTTAAACTGGCAATTAAGGTGAGAAGTAAACCATAGTGTAAGCGATAAAAAGCTTCACCTTGTTTGTATCGTGCGGTTTTGTCGTATTGTGCTCCAGTGGGTTTTAAGTGTTTGATTTGTAAATCTTGACGAACGAGAATATGCCATTGGTAATAGCGGCAGAGTAATTCATCTACCGTATCCCATCCCATAGCAGGTTGTAGACCGCCGATTTGCTCAAAACAGGTTTTGCGATAGGCTTTAAAGGCGCCGCGGATGTGATCTTTATCGGTTAGGTTTTCGACGATCCATTGGTTGTCTATCTCAATTAACGCTACGCCACCTGCCATACCCAGTTGGTTGTTTTGCTTAAACTCGGTTGCAATTGCTTCAAAATAAGAGGGGGGAAGGATTAAATCAGCATCCAACTTCACAATAAAATCATAGGAGACTGTATCAGGAAGTTGTTTTAATCCATAGGTAAAGGCTTGAATAACCTTGCTCCCCGGGAGGTGAATAGCTTCAGATGTTTTGGTGCAAAGGTGTAACCATGGATATTGTTGGGTAAATCGCTCAACAATAGTCGCTGTTTGATCTGTTGAACTGTCGTTTATCACCAAAGCCCATGTTGGGATTAGCGTTTGTGCGGCTAAACTTTGCAGGGTTTTTTCAATATAATTTGCTTCATTATAAGCAGGGATAAGTACGATATACTTCATGGAGTAAAACATTTACAGGTACAAAATCGAACGAAATACAATCATCCTCGACCCAGACACACAAAAATATAAAAAAATGTAGTTGTGCATCGAATAGCCAGTATATTTGTATAAACGAATCAAAGAAACACGTGTAATGGGGAATGGTATTTCGACCAAGCAAGCTTTTTTATTTACGCTAATTAATTATGTAGGGGTATTGATTGGCGTTGTTTCAACGGTTTTAATCTATCCGCAAGACAAAGAGTTGCTGGGAATTATTCGATTTGTTGATGCATGTGCCCAGATTATGTATCCCATTATCGTGTTGGGGAGTACCCATGCTTTGATTAATTTTTACCCCCAATTAGCTGAGAAATTGCAGCAAAAACTATTCAGCTATAGCTTAATATCTCTTGGTAAATTAGCGTGTTGGGTGGGAATTTCGCTGTTTTTTATTCGCTTTTTTTATCGTGACTCATCCTTTAAATACGTTGCATTTGCGTTTCCCTTGGCGATTGCTATGGCGTATATTGAGCTATTTCGAAGACAAGCAACGAATCTGCAAAAAATTTCCTTTCCGACGTTTTTCGAAAAAATCATTCCCAAACTGGCACTGCCCACCATTTTTATACTGGCTATTTACACCTCAATGTCTATCGATCAAGGATTAGTGTGGTACATCGTGAGTTATGGGGTAATTACTGTTGTAATAGGAGCATATATTTATAAGCTATATCCTTATCGCATACACAAAGACTACGGAGACTTGTTTAATCAGGTAAAGAAGAAGCAGTATTATGCGTACAGTTTATTTGCTTTTGCAGGTAGTTTTGGATCTTTTTTTGCCTTTCGGGTGGATTCGTTGATGATTCCTTACTTTATATCGTATGAAGCCAATGGTACGTATAATATTGGTGTTACACTCGCTTCTACACTTGCTATTCCCGCTACTGGTGTTTTTGCTTTGTATGCACCAGTCATCTCGGATTTAATTAAACAGGTGCAACTCAAAAAATTGGATGAAAAGTACAAAGAAGTGGCGCGTGTAATGTTTTTTGTCGGCATGCTCTTGTTTTCTTGTGTGGCTGTAGGGATTGAACCTTTGTTTCGGTTACTGCCTACCTACGACAAGCTAGCCCCTTCCATTCCCATCATCTATTTATTAGGAATAAATGGCGTGCTCAATATGGCAACGGGATTTAATTCTGAAATTATATCTTATTCCAAATACTACCGCTTTAATCTGATTGCAATTCTCTTTTTAATGGTACTCAACGTTGGGATGAACCTTTGGTTTTTAACGCAAACATCGTACGGTATTTTTGGCGTTGGTTTGGCTTCTCTGATCAGCTTGACGTTGTTTAACTTAGGCAAGATGATCTTTATTTATACCAAGATGAGGTTGTGGCCTTTCGACTTGCAGTATGGTAAATTATTTGGATGTATGCTTCTGATGTTAGGCGTAGGTTTTTTCCTGCCTGAAATAGGAACAAATTATTTGCTAACCCTAGTGGTACGCGTTGGGTTTATCCTTTTTTGTGGTGGAATACTAATTTTTAAAACGACATGGTTGTTCTTGCTTCAACAGCGTTTGCTCACGCTAGTAAAACGCTATTGGTCTTAATTTTCGGGAATTTCCTTTTTCTTGATTTTTGTCAATAAAAGGATGGTAAAAATAATACAGCTGCTTCCCAGCCAATCCAACCATTCAAACTGAACCCCAAAGTAAAAAACGGCAATTAAGGTAGCAGATAACGGCTCAGCACATGCGAGTAGACTAGCGCGCTGTGGGCCAATATTATTGATGGCATCTAAGAAAATATAGAAGGAAATTAGCGTACCAAATAAAATGATGAAAGCTACGGCCCAAAAGGTCTCTATATCCCAGATTCCAGGAAAATGAGTAGGAGGATAGACCAAAGCCATACCTATTCCTGCAATTAACATACTCCATCCAATAATAACAATCGGGCTGTATTCTTTTAGCAAGTGTACAGGTAAAATCGTATAAGCCGCTAAGGCAATAGCAGAAATAATTCCCCAGACTAATGCTGTAGGGGTGATGGTTAGACTGTTGATATCGCCATGCGTAACGAGTAAAAACGTCCCTAGCATAGCCAACCCAATGGCTAGTATTTCAATGGGTTTGGGCCATTTTCTCAGTCGAAGTGCCAAGTAAATCGCAATGAATACGGGACCAATATACTGTAATACCGTTGCAGTAGCAGCATTAGAGTGAAATATGGTGATAAAATAAGAATATTGAACTAACAGCATGCCCAAGAAACTGAATACAACCAACTGTACGGCGTATTTTTTATTTTTCCAGAGGTGCCAAACATCTTTGTCGCCTTTTACAATTCCCAAGCTCAGCATAATGCTTCCGGAAATTAATAGACGAACAGTAACTAACCATTCGGCGTTGAAATTTTTCTCATTGAATAAGAACTGAGCAAATGCTCCTGAAACACCCCAAAGGGCAGCTGCAAAAATAGCTGCAGAAAAACCTAGAAACTTGTTGTTTAGTCCCATAATAGGCAATACAGATTGTTAAAATAATAAAAACCGTCTAGCGCTAGGTAAATTACTGTAGGGCTAAGCGGCGGCAAAGGTACATATTTCGCCGGAAAATGACTTCTTTTTTCCCCTTAGACTAGCGTGTTTTTTTATTGAGGTGAACGACATAAAAAATCAAGAGTAACAAGCACAGTACCATAGCAGTATAGCGTGTTGTTAGTTGAAATTGCGTATTGATCGCTCCTGAGGATGAAATAACGAAACTCGTAAGGGAGGTAATCACATAAGTTAATCCTCCCATTAACCCTCCAGCTGTTCCTGAATTATTGGGAAAAGACAGCATTGTTGTTGTAAAAAAATTGTTGAATAAGGTGCCCGAACAAATGTGAATAAAGAAGAGCCCAACCATTAACAGGTATAAATTTTCGATGTAATAGCTTACTCCTAACAAGGCGAGCACCAAGGCTAATTGCATATAGATTGGACGTGTTGTGCGTTGTTGAAAAGAAAGGTGCATGCGTTTTTTGCCAATGATCCCACCTAACATCCATGAAAATCCCAATAATAAAGTACAGTAGCCAATAACGATGGAGTTTTGATTGAAGGTATTTTCAATTAAAAATGGACCAGCAATATTGAAAATCATCACGATGGAATAGCTTAGTCCCAAGATGAAAATCCCCATGATGAAATTTTGATTACTTAGCATGGTTTTGTACACTTGAAGGGTTTGACTCAGGTTGAATTTCTTTTTCTCAGCAATACTTTCACCACTGATAAGTATATCCAGTACAAACAGAACGAGGGCATAAATAGAAAGGAAATAAAAATTCGCATGCCAAGAAAAAAGAGCATCGAGATAACCACCTAAAAAAGGAGCTAGAATAGGACCACAGGACCAAACGACTGTAAAGTAACTGAGGTAGTGTACGCGTTGTTGTTCTTCGTATATATCCATAAAAATGGCGCGGGTCGCTACCACAAGAATGGAGATTGCGATTCCCTGAATGACACGCAAGGTGCAAATTAGGAAGATATCATTTGTAAAGGCAATGAGTGTACTCGATAGCGCAATAAATAATAGGGCAATTAAACGTGGTCTATAACGGCCAATGCTGTCTAAAATACTTCCGACAAAAAGCTGGGAAATTCCATAGCTCAGCAGATAACAAGTGAGGGTCAGTTGAACCTCCTTTTCCGTAATAGCCAAATCACTGGCCATGGATGGAAAAGAAGGCAAATAGATGTCTGTTACAAATCCAGATAGGGGAATTGAACTAAAAGCTAATATTGTTGCTAGCTTTTTTCTTTGGTTTGTAGCTTCTCTAAGCATAAGTGAATTGTTGTTTTACGGCTACAAAAGTAAAAGAACAGGCGTTTTATTACCTTAAAAAAGGCAAAGGTATACTTGTATTATTCAAAGAATTTTAAAAATGATTTCTAAATTGAAAAGGGGTCATTTGCACGTGTTTTTTAAAAAAGTGTGTAAAATGTGAGGGTTGATCAAATCCAAGGGTGTATCCAACTTGTGCAATGTCCCAATCGGTATTGCTCAGCAGGTTTTTGGCTTCCAACAAAAGGCGATCGATTAAGTGTTGGGAGGTTGTTTTTCCTGTTGCTGATTTGATTGATGAGTTCAAGTGGTTGACGTGTACATTGAGCTTGTTTGCATAGTCAATAGGGCGACGTAAAACAAGTGGATAGGCAGGAGAATCGAGGGGAATTGCTTATTTAACAATTGGTCAAACAAACGAAATAGACGCATGGAGGCATTTTGATCTTCTAGGGCAATATCTTCTACTTTTAGCTGGAGGGCTTGATGTAGAAGTAAGGCTAGTAAGTTTCGGATGACCTCGTATTTCAACGGATAATCAGATTGTGCCATGGTGTACATTTGCTGAAAATAGGTGTGAGCAAGGGCTAATTCATCAGGAGATAAAAAAATTAGAGGTTTTCCCCATTCTTTGAATAAAGATGTTTTTTTAAACGATTCTAAGTTGCGGTTTTCAGTGAAGAACTCGTAGTTAAACAAGCAGAAAAAACCTTCTTGTTTTTTTTCAATACACGTCCAAGAATACGGTGTGGTAGGGCATGGCAGAAAGAGCGCTGGTCGATCAATGTTAATTGCATGTGCACCATAGTGCAAGGTTCCTTTTCCGATAATTAAGCCTACTTTATAAAAATCGCGTCGATTGTAAGGGGTGGTAAAACTACAGTATTTTCGCATGTTGATGTTAAAATGTGAAGTTCCCGTTTTGTACTCTCTAATGTTAAAAGCATAGTGTTGTGAAAGTGAGTTAGAGGTTCTCTCTTTGTAATAATCGGCAATTGTTTCTAAATCCTTACTCATAAAATTGTTGTATCGAAAAGAAATGTAAAATTATAAAAATCAAATAAATAAAACAGTTGTCTTGAAAGGAATTGGTCGAATGTTTTTAAAAAAATGGAGTGCGGTGTTGATGGGGGAAGAATCCAAAAAAGGCAAGGACAAGTGAAGCAAATGGAGGAAAGGGAAACAAGGTAGGGTACTGGTACTGTTGGATAAGGTGTTGAAATTTTGGAATATAACGAAATTAAGAACTTTTTTTTAACCAAGTGTGTATTTTGTTTGTAATGAAATAGTTTTTATAAATTATCTGTTTTTGTGATTATATATGTATTTTTTTTGTTTCATATGCGTTAAAAAATCGTAGTATTTGATTATATTTTTTTGAAAAATTAAAAACAGGAATAAGGTATTCGTTGAATAAGGTAAAAGTGGAATGTTTTTTGCTAGGGTATAAGTAAGTATATAATGAGAATTTCTTAATGAATTGGACGCAAAGAATGAACAAAGTTGTGTTCCTCGTTTTTTTTCTGGTAAAGGAGTAATTAATTTCAAATTTTTAAAAATGGATAAATTAGTTAAAGGTTTGGTGCTGATGTCTACAATAGCCCTTATATTAAACCTATTTGATTTTTTTGGATACGATCATACCGATTGGATATGTTACGCTTTGTTGATCTTTAGCGGTATTTACTTTCTTATTCGCAAGTATTGCTTTCGCAATGAATCGAATGGGTGACGTTTTAGGTGTTGATAAAAAAAACTTATACAAATCAATTAATAAAACTCTTTTTAGTTAAAATATCACCTATTTATTACTTTTCTTTTTTTGCAAGTAATTTTTTTTATTTACTTTTATTCTATTGCTATGGTAAACGCATAATCCTCCCATTTTTTACCTTTTAAAAAATAGCAATAGTTCAATGCCGCAAGACAAATTTAAATTCTATAGTTTACTAAATAGCAAAGCTAATGTCGTTGCTTCGGTACGTAGTATATCCTAGTGCTATTCTCCCAATGATTGCGGTTTTTATCGCGTGATCTCCTTATTGTTTACTACTTACTACTTACTATTTACTACTTACTATTTGAAGTTGACGGACTATCTTATGTTGTGATAGTAGCCCCTCGCGAAGGCTTAGCTCTATACTTTCTTGATCAAGAAATAGACCGAGGTCCCCAAGTAATGTCTCAAAACTTGACTTGTTTTTATTCAACTTAATTTTAATGAAAATGAAAGAATTACAAATTACCATTGAAACCATTGAAACGAAAGAAGTTTCATCTTTAGCCACCTCTGTTCCTACCGAAGCAACAGATGTTTACGCTTGTTGCAGCTGTTGCTGTTGTTGTTAACCTTATTGCTAGCGATACTTGTCTATCGGCAAAGTATTGCTAGCTTTTAACTCACGTTATTATGAACACAACGAAATGGAAAATTATTCAGTTAGATCCTGAGGAGTATATATTGCTTTCAGACTCTTCGACGATTAAAAAAATAAAGGGACAACAAGCTTCAGATTTAATTGCTGTTTTGCGTTCAATTCAAGAGCAAAAAACAATGGACGCTTTGGTATTGGATCAATGTCCTACCTTTTTACAGCAAGATAAAAAAGAGGAACTGTTTTCCTGGTTGGTTGAAAATAAACTTCTAGCACCTCACACGACAAAACAAGAAACCTATTTTATTGATATTATTGGCGAATTTGGCCATGACTTACAGCAGATTTCTGCATTTTGCAAAGGCTTACCTGAATCGATACGCGTGTCTACTGTCTATAATTTATCAGATCCACTGTGTCCTGAATTTAAAAAGACCAAAGAAGATGTCGCTTTAACGCTTTTGATTGGTCCTTATTTTTACAATGCATCTAACGTTGCAAAAATAAGTGCTTTTCAAGCAACACAATCATCGGATTTTTTATTTGTGGAGTTCTATGAGAATGGAATTTTATTGGGTCCTTTGATGAACAGTGCAAAAGATACGGTTTGCTTGACTTGTGTGGAAACGAGAAAACTTTTCAATACCTGCAATCCCCAGTTGATTATGGAACACATTTGGGAGAAAGATAGGATGCAAGAATATGTAGTATCCGTGTTTGATATCGGCTCGTTTTCTTTGTATGCCTCATTTGTTTACAATGAGTTAAATAAAATATTGTTTCGCAATACTAAAACGCTATACAATAAGGCTACTTTTATTGACTTTAACCGATACAACAATCAGTTTTTTCAGGTGTTAAAATCGCCTTCTTGTTCGATTTGCAGTAACGTAACGATATACAATCCCTTATGATTCGCGCATTACACGGAGAGTTGGGTTTTTTGAATAAACCCAAACTACAAGTGGCTCGCAATTTGTATTTGCCTGCTTCTTTACATGAAAGCGTGTATTTTTCGGATCATTTGTTTGTGGTAAACAACAATCGGACTTCTATCCTTGGTGGGGGAATTGCTTTTGATAAGGACCAAGCTTGTATAGCGGCATTAGGCGAATATGTAGAACGCTATGCTTCTAGTTTTCAAACAAAAGATACGTTGATTAAGGGGAGTTATGCGGAGTTAGCGGACAAATACAGTTGTTATCCTCCGAATCGGATTGCTTATTTTTCTGGCGAACAATATAATGATCCCCAATTTGCATTAAAGCGTTTAACGAGTACGTGTACCACACATTGGATTCAGAGTGAAAATTATATCACCCATGAAAAAATACTGTTGCCTTTTTTTATGGTTAACGTCGAAAATGTACAAGGTGATGGACTTTATCACAAGAATACTTCAACGGGAACAGCGTGTCATACCTCAATTACTACGGCTGTTGAAGGTGGATTGTTGGAGTGTATTGAACGTGATGCATTTGCTAAGTTTTGGTATTTTCAACGTCAAATCAAATACAAAAAATACAGTCCAAATTTTATTTTATATCAGTTCAAAACTGATACCAATATTCGACATTTATTTGACAATAAACGAGTTAAAATTGTGACCTATGATATTAGTGATTATGCGTTTTGTCCGACGTTTGTCGTGTTTATCTTATTTAAAAAAAGAGGTAAAATTTATCAAAGTGTTGGTGCTGCTTCTCGATTGAATAAAAGAGAAGCTCTAATCAAAGCAGCAATAGAAGCTTATCAAGGAATTGAGTATACGGAGTTTGCCTGTGAACGATTCCGCTCAACCTTGTCGAGGGAAAAAATAGGTGCTTTTGATTTTTCGGAAATAGACTCATTTAAGAAGCATTATGCATTGTACAATCTTTATCCCGAATTAGCTCATTATGTTCCCATTTTAACGAGTGTACTTGGAGAAGAAGATTATTCGACAACTTGGCAAGAACAACACGATCATCACCTGCTTAATCTTACATCGAAAGAGCTTGTGCGAAAGGGAATCCAAGATGTTTATGTGACGCGATTAAGTACGGTGGATACCCTCCAGCTAGGTTTTGAAGTTATCAAAGTGATCATGCCCCAACTTAATCTATTGACTGGAGATTTCAATTATCCTTATCTCGGATTATTTGACCCGAATGAAGATTTATTTACTGATTTTCCGCATCCATTCCCTTAATATATATATCTATTATGAAACAATATACAATCACACTAGTAAGCCTCTTGTCTATGGGACTGTTTTATTCTCCTCTGTGTGGGGCTGGGATCACTCCTCTAGATGGAGAAATAACGAAGAAAATAGAAGAAAAAATAGAGAAAAAAATAACGGAAGATGAAAGAGAGCCACCTGAGTGGTATTCAACTTCTTTTGTAGATAAAAATAAAGAGGAAGTACAAGCATCTGCCTATCAAGTAAAAGTGGATGCCGTTGTGAGAAATCTATTTGAAGCTAAAGATATACAACCCGTTGCAGCACAATTGAAGCAGATTGATTTAGAACTTACAGGATTTTATCAGCAGTATTGGAAAGCGTATTTATACTATTATGAGGCAGTTTTTTATCAAACGATAGCGCATAAAGAAGCCGAAGCCGAAAAAGCGATTGATGCATCATTAGCTATACTTCAGACGCAGTCGTACGAAAATTCGGAGTATTATGCTTTATTAGCTATGTGTACGTCTTTTTCGATTCAGTATGTCAATATATTGAAGTTGAGTAGAGTTTCTGCAGCTGTGATCGAATACGGACAGAAGGCCTTGGTCTTGAATAAGTCCAATTTACGTGCGTATTATATTTTAGCTTCCCATAATTATCATACGCCTAAAATGTTTGGCGGTATGGAAAAAGTAGAGGATTATGCCTTAAAAGGACTGACTTGTCCAGATAGCTTGGAATCGAGTGATTTTACTCCTTCTTGGGGACGAGAACTATTGTATCAACTCTTGGTTCGCTTTTATGAAAAAGAAGGTCGTACTAGAGACTTGCAGCAGTTACAAAAAAATCATCCCTCTTAATTTTAACAGTATGACACATGAAGATATTTTAAACCTGTTAGCTGAGCATCGCTTGAGTGAATTTACTTTGGATTTTCTCGAACAGGTCAAGTTTAAACCCTATGATATCGAAACGTTAGATAAGTTTGCGTTGATTGCTTATGTCAACAACAATCCTAGCTTGCAAAAAAAAATATGCGATTCTTATTATGATGTGGGGTTTTGTTCGAGTTTTCCTCTTTTATATACACGTGATCCTTCTCCTGCATTTTTGAGTTTGGATCAGCTGAATAAAAAACGGAAAAGCACGCGGAATTTTTCTGAAATGCCCTTGTCCTTTCAAGATATTAGTAGTTTTTTACAACTTTTTTATACGATGACAGGTTGTGAAACGGTTGTGTTTAAAGAGACAGAAATCACGCGTTACAGCCGAAATATTGCTTCAGGGGGAGGGTTGTATCCCACAGAAATACACTTAGTTAATCATCGAATAGAAGAATTGCCCTTAGGGGTCTACCGCTATAATGTGATTGATTTTAAATTGGAATTAATTCAAGCGTTTGATACGGAAGAAAAAAAAGCAGCATTCTATCAGTCAATCATGCAATCTTCAACGGTTTCCATTGACTTTGATCACACAGATGCTTTTTTGGTTTTTTCTTCTATTTTGAATAAGCATTCTTTTAAGTACAAGGATTTTGGTGTTGTTTTATCCTTGATTGAACTTGGTGAGTTTGTTCATGCTGCTTATTTGGCAGGGGCCGCTTTGGATATTGGATGTTGCGCTTTTGGCGGTTTTTTGAGTAATCAAATGCAACAGTTACTCGAGTTGAAAAATGGATTGCATCAACCTTTTTTGTGTATGGCGATAGGAAATAAAATAGGGGAAGAAGGATGAAACTAAATGAAATCACGAGCATGGAAGAGCAAGGAGAAAGTCTTTATCTTCAAATTAAAAATGAAATTCATTGGATCAAATTATCCAAACTTGAATTTGATATTATTGCGTTTTATAGTCAAGTCTTAAATAAGCAACTTGTGATTGAGTTCTTTAGTGATCAGCTGAAAATAACTGAGGAACAATTGGATGCATTGTTGGGGATGGCTAGGCAAAAAAAGCTGTTGGTAGATCTCGATTGGGGTGCTAAAAGTCAGGTGTTTGCCTTACAGTTTAAGCGGAAAAAGGCGATCTTAGAAGTTTTTACGGTTGATCTTACGCATACGCGTTTAGAGCGAATTGGAGAACATAAAAAGGTGCAACAAGTGGTGTTGTTTGCTTTAGTCGGGATGGTTGTTGCTGTTTCACTCGTGTTACTGTTAAAGCCCTTTTCATTTGCAGAACAGTATAAGAAAACTCTTTATATGGTTCCTTATCCCTTTAGCCAGCTGTTGTTGTTTATTTATTTGGGAGCGTTGATTAGTATTGGAATACACGAGTTGGGACACTACTATTTTTATAAACGCTATAAAGGAAAAGGTTCTATTTTTGGTTTCGGATTACTGTTGTTTATCCTTCCGGTTTTTTACAATAAACTAGCTATTAGTCGGGTGAGCCAAAGATCACATCGGTTGTTCGTTTACAGTGGGGGATTGGTGTTTGATGTTCTGTTTTCGATAGGTATCATTGGCGCAATTGCATTAATGAAGGACGATTCACCTGTGTTGGTCTTTATCGGCTACTCGATGTTGATCTCAATATTTATTCGATCGCTGTTTAATTTGAACGTCTTCTTACCACAAACAGATGGTTATTTTTTTCTTAGTGATTGCTTGCATACAGATCAATTATTCCAAAAATCAGCTAGCGTATTCTGGTCTTTGTTTAGAGAAAAAACTACAGTAACATCAGTTGGTTATAGTTTGTTTTTTGTATTGAGTTGTCTGTCAATCGCTGGTGCTTGGTTGTTTTTTGCCTTGCCTTTATTCTTTTTGATGTATTATGTATTGGCTATCTAAACAGACCATAACCTTTTTCTGGTTGTGTTGTATCTCGATGTTTTGTTCTGCACAAGAGGTCTCAGTTGATACCTTGCCACAGGCGCTTCATGAAATTGTCATTGTCAATAAAAATCCGATTGCAGAGAAGTATGCGAGTATTCAGCTCAACAAGATGGAGGTGTATTTTAATCCTGCTTCTAGTGGTGATCCTTTGAAAGCAATTGCCTTGTTGCCCTTTTCAACGAGTACTACTGAAAGTGCGAATCCTGTGTTGCGTGGAGGTCGAGCGGATCAGTCGAGGGTGTATCTCAATGGGGTACCAATTGCAAATCCCGTTCGAAATACACAGGAAAATGGGTTTGGTAATTTCTCTTTATTTAATGCAGAAATGATCGACAATCAATATGTGTATGCGAGTAATCCTCCGTTGACCTATGGGAATTCAAGTGCAGGTATTGTGGCTATTGAAACGACAAAAGAACTCGAACGAGATAGTTATCAAATAGTCAGTGCACTATCTTCCTTAGGTCTACAGGTGAATAAAAAAGTAAAGAAGCAAGATTTTTTTCAACTGTATGGCAATTTTCAATTTGACGAGGGACTTAAAGCGGTTAACAAAAGGAGTTTAACAGATTTAAACGCTTTTCAATCGATGGACGGCGGGTTGAATTTTCGCATCAATGTAACACCGAGAATCACATGGAATAGTTATACGTATGCTATTGATGAACGCTATAATGCGTTGAAGTATCAATTGTCGTATCGCTCTAATTCAGAAGCAGATCAAAAAAGAGCGTTTAGCGTGAATACGTTTGAGTATAGTGCAGTGAAGTCATTGTTTAGAGTGGTGAGTCTAGTAGATTGGAGTCAGACATCTTATCGGTTTAAAACGATTGATGCTAAAGGAAAAAGCACCCAGTTGTTTTTTGCTTTTTCGCATAAATACAGAATTAATACGGGATGGAATATTCAATATGGGGTTGATGTCAATCTGCGTCATTATGCATATGATGAGGTTAGACCTTTACATTATTATGCTTTGGAGGAGCATCATCCTACACAACGTTTACAAGAAACTGTTTCGTTTACTGCTGTGGAATTGTATGGATACACGGAGTATAAATTTACGAATCAGTTAGGCGTTTCCGTAGGAATGAGAAAAAGTGTAGTAACCCACGAAAAAAAGTTTGATTTTTTTAGCTATCAGTTTTCTACTTTTTATAAGATTAATGCGTTTCATCGGTTTATTTTGGGTTTGGGAAGTTATCATAGCTATGCAACACCTAATTATTATGATCATCAAATGCATTTAATCAACAGTAAGCAACTCGCTCTTGACTACTATTACGAACGAGGAAAGACCGCCTTAACAGGAGCTGTTTATATAAAAAAAGACAGCGGACAGTTTCAGTTATCGGTTATGGAACAAGAGACGGAGCAGCAGAAGATTGGTATTGAAGGCTCATTCACTCAACAGTTTAATCGGTATGTGTCCCTCTTTTTAGCCAATACGCTGTTATATCAAACGGATGAGGTGAATGCGACAACAACTAAGGATTGGATGTATTTTACCAAAGCACAGGTGACCTATGCCAATCCGAAGCTAGTCACGGCATCGCTGGTCTGTACGACTCATCCAGGGGAGCACTATACGCAATTCAATAGCAGTGTGTTTGACGCACAAGAAAAGGTGTTTATTCCTGTAGTGACGGCCTATAATAAGGAGAAGTTCAATTCGTATTTTCGTCTTGATTTGACGGTAAACAAGCTTTTTCCGATGGGGAGACACTACCTAATTGCCTATTGTACGATTTCAAATTTGCTGAATCGAAAAAATGATAAATCACCTTATTATACCGAAGATTACAGCCATGTGTTTTTTCAAAAATTTCAAAGGCGCGTGGTGTATATCGGATTACAATTTAAAATTTAAGGTTGCTTACAAGGCTCTTCGGAGCGAAAAAAAAACGCCATCGAAATCGATGGCGTTTTTGATATAAAAAAATACAGCGTATTAATTTTCAAGGTATGCTTCAATTGGAGCACAAGAACAAACTAAGTTTCTATCTCCATACGCATCGTCAATACGACGTACTGTAGGCCAGAATTTATTTTGAGCTACATAGTCTAATGGATAAGCCGCTCTTTGTCTTGAGTACGGTAAATCCCAATTGTCAGCCGTTAATAAAGCTAATGTATGAGGTGCATTCTTTAATTCGTTCACTGGATTTTCAATTGTAGCATTTTCAATTTCTTGACGGATAGCAATCATTGCATCACAGAAACGGTCAATTTCAGCTAAGCTTTCACTTTCTGTAGGCTCGATCATTAATGTACCCGCTACAGGGAAAGAAACTGTTGGTGCGTGGAAACCGTAATCGATTAAGCGTTTAGCGATATCCGTTACTTCAATTCCTTTTTCTTTGAATTCACGTACGTCAACAATCATTTCGTGTGCAGCACGTCCTTTTTCACCTGTATATAAAATAGCGTAGTGTTCTTCTAATCTAGCTTTCATATAGTTCGCGTTAAGGATTGCTGTTTGCGTTACTTTTTTCAATCCTTCTGTTCCCAACATAGAGATGTAACCGTAAGAGATCAAACAAACTAAGGCAGAACCATAAGGTGCAGATGAAATAGAAGTAATCGCATTTTCACCACCTACTTTAACAAGTGGGTTAGAAGGCAAGAATTGAACTAAGTGCTCAGCCACACAGATTGGTCCAACTCCAGGTCCACCACCTCCGTGAGGAATAGCAAATGTTTTGTGTAAGTTTAAGTGACATACGTCAGCGCCAATAGAAGCAGGGTTTGTGAAGCCAACTTGTGCATTCATATTTGCTCCATCCATGTACACTTGTCCGCCATTATCGTGGATAATTTGGGTAATTTCCATGATTGCTGATTCGTATACTCCGTGTGTAGAAGGATAAGTCACCATTAAACAAGAAAGGTTGTCTTTGTGTAATTCTGCTTTTTCTCTCAAGTCAGCCACGTCGATATTTCCTTCTGGAGTCGTTTTTGTAACGACAACTTTCATTCCCGCCATTGCTGCAGAAGCTGGGTTTGTCCCGTGTGCAGAAGCTGGAATCAAAGCGATTGTACGTTGGAAATCACCTTTTGAGTGGTGGTAAGCGCGAATAGCCATTAATCCAGCGTATTCCCCTTGAGCTCCTGAGTTAGGCTGTAACGTTGTTCCAGCAAATCCCGTAATGATATTTAATTTGTGCTCTAGGTCTTTCAACATTTCAATATACCCTTGTGCTTGATCTAGTGGAGCAAATGGGTGGATGTTGTTCCATTGACCGTTGCTCAACGGAAGCATTTCTGCAGCCGCGTTCAATTTCATTGTACAAGATCCTAAAGAAATCATCGATTGGTTTAACGCTAAATCCTTACGCTCTAAACGTTTGATGTAACGCATTAACTCTGTTTCAGAGTGGTAGCTATTGAATACGTCATGCTCTAAGAATTTAGAGGTACGTTTTAATTTTGCTGGGTAATTGATTGCTTCTTCGTTTAAAGCTGTTACAGTGAATGCTTCTTTTCCTGTTGCTTGAGCGAAGATCGCAATGATGGTATTGATATCGTTTACGTTTGCTGTTTCGTTTAATGAAATAGAAATCGTGTTCGCGTCGATATAGAAGAAGTTTATTTGATTTGCTTCGGCAATAGGTCTAACTTTCGCCACGTCTGCTTTTACAACGATAGTATCGAAGTAAGCTGTATTGGTTTGTTCGATACCTAATTTTGCTAAGCTTTCAGCTACTGTATTTGCTTTTGCATGAACTTGATTTGCGATAAAACGCAATCCGTTTGGTCCGTGGTACACTGCGTAGAAACTCGCCATAACAGCCAATAATACTTGAGCTGTACAGATGTTAGATGTTGCTTTTTCGCGTTTGATGTGTTGTTCACGTGTTTGTAAAGCCATACGCAAAGCTCTGTTTCCATCCGCATCTTTAGAAACACCGATGATACGACCTGGCATACTGCGTTTGTATTCTTCTTTTGTTGCAAAGAAACCAGCGTGAGGACCTCCAAAACCTAATGGAATACCAAAGCGTTGTGTTGTTCCTACTACTACATCAGCGCCCATTTCTCCTGGAGAAGTTAACGTTACTAACGACAAGATATCTGCAGCTACCGCTACTTTAATATCTTTTGATTTTGCTGTATTGATAAAGTCAGCATAATCGTATACTTGACCGTATTTTCCTGGGTATTGTAAGATTGCTCCAAAGAAATCTTCTGAGAAATCGAACGTTTGGTGGTCACCCACTACTAATTCAATTTCGAATGGAACCGAACGCGTTTGTAAAACAGAAAGGGTTTGAGGTAAAATTTCTTCAGAAACGAAGAATTTTAATGCGTTGTTTTTCTTTTGATCTCTTGTACGAACATCGTATAATAACATCATCGCCTCAGCTGCTGCAGTACCTTCATCTAAAAGAGAAGCATTTGCAATTTCCATTCCTGCTAATTCGATTACCGTAGTTTGGAAGTTTAATAAAGCCTCTAAACGACCTTGTGCAATTTCTGCTTGGTAAGGGGTATAAGCCGTATACCAACCAGCGTTTTCAAATACGTTGCGAATAATAGGAGCAGGGCAAACCGCTTCGTTATATCCTAATCCAATAAACGAACGAAAGATTTTGTTTTTGTTTCCTAAGTTCTGGATATAAGATAAATACTCATATTCCGTCATGGCAGGAGCAAGATCTAAATCTTGTTTTAAGCGAATTGAAGTTGGAAAAGTTTCATCGATTAATTGTTCAATGTTGTCAACTTTTACAGTTTTGAACATTTGTGCCACGTCCTCAGCACGAGGGCCAATGTGTCTTAAAGCAAATGCATTTGTTTTCATTTGGGCAAAATAATAAGTTGTGTATAAGCACACAAAAATAACCATAAATCTGACATAAATTGAGTATATTCCTAGTAATTTTGCTAATCGAATTATTCAGCCCTTTTTGGTTAAAAAAATAAGGATGGGAAAAGCCCTTAAAAAAGTATTTGATTTTTATCTCAAAGCGAGTGTACACGTTTCTTTCGCCGTGTTTGCCTTGGTTCAAATGACCTTCTATTTCTGTCGATTACCCTTCGATTGGACCGTTTCACTATTAGCCTTTTCAGGAACGTTGTTTTCTTATAATTTTATAAAGTACGCCGATTTTGTAGTCGCACATCGACATCATTTATCGCGAAAGATGAAAGCGATCTTGGGATTGAGTATCTTCGCCTTGCTCGTAGGTATCGTTTGTTTTTTCTTTTTGAATCCCTTAGCACAAGGGGTAACTCTTTCTCTACTTGTTTTGGCGGTTCTCTACGCCGTTCCCATCTCGAAACGCATTCCCAATCTTCGAAATTTATCGGGATTAAAGGTCTATATCGTTTGTTTGTGTTGGGCTACCGTGACGCTAATTATTCCCATTCTCAATGCAAATGTGGAACTCTCACTCGATATATGGATTAAGTTTTTACAGCGTTTTCTCTTGGTACTCATCCTGATCGGTATATTTGAAATTGTTGATTTACAGTATGATGAAAAATATTTAAAGACAATTCCTCAGTTACTAGGGACACAGAAAACCAAGCTTTTATTGGCAGGGTTGACGATTCCCTTTTTTGTGATTGAGTTTTTTAAAGTAGGCTTTCAACCCATACAAGCGTGGAACAATTTGATTATTGTGTGTATTACCCTGCTCTTTATCCAACTAGCCTCCCCAAAACGCAGCTCTTATTTTAGCTTGTTTTGGGTCGAAAGTGTCCCTATTTATTGGTGGATCTTGGTGTTAATGGAAGGATAATCTAGTTAAATAAAGGAAAAACAAAGGCGAATCTTTTCGACTTAGATTTTTAGCTGTGTCTAAAAAAATGTATATTTGTACCAATAAAAACAACAAAGATGATACAACTTGTAAATGACGTTAAATCAAACGGAAATGTAGTTTTCGTTTTAGGAAATGATAATACTGTTGAAGTTCCCGCTCTTTTAAGTGACTTCGTAAAAGCATTTGAAGCAGGAGAAAAAGAAGAAGATTTTGCAAAAATTGGAAATCAATATTTCTTCTTTGTAAAAGAGAATACCAATTTAGAAAAAATGCGTTTGGCAGGATTCAATATCCGCAAACAATTAGATAAGAAAGCGGACAACCTAATCGTTGTTGGAAATGGAGAATCAACTTTGGCCCTAACAGAAGGTCTTGCACTTTCGAATTACCAATTTTTGAAATACTTCAAAGAGGTAGAGTCAATGAAATATGCCTTAGAAACAATTGAAGTAAAAGGAAATTTTGACGCAAAACAAATCAGTGACTTAAATCACACAATTAAGGCGGTTTATTGGGCGCGTACCATGGTTAATGAACCTGTTAGTTTCTTGACTGCTACTCAATTAGCAAAAGAGATTGAGGTATTGGGGAATGAAGCAAAATTCTCAGTAAAAGTATTGGGTAAAAATGAGATTGAAGCCTTGAGAATGGGAGGTTTATTAGCCGTTAATAAAGGGTCTATTGAACAGCCGACCTTCACAATTATGGAGTATAAGCCTGCCAATCCAATCAATAAAAAACCAATTGTTTTAGTAGGTAAAGGTGTGGTTTACGATACAGGAGGATTGAGTTTAAAACCAACAGCAGGATCGATGGACTCCATGAAGAGTGATATGGGAGGAGCAGCTTGTATGGCTGGAACAATCTATGCTGCGGCTTTAAACCAAGTCAACGTACACGTGATTGGATTAATTCCTGCAACAGATAACCGCCCAGGTGGAGATGCTTATGCCCCTGGTGATGTGATTACCATGTATGATGGAACAACAGTAGAAGTATTGAATACGGATGCAGAAGGACGTATGATCCTAGGAGATGCAATTGCCTATGCCACGCAATATGAACCAGAAGTAATTATTGATGCTGCAACCCTAACAGGAGCTGCTTTAGTAGTAGCTGGAGATATCGCTTCTTGTATCATGGGGAATGACGAAAAAACAATGCAAGCCATTGTCGCTTCAGGATATAAAGTACACGAGCGCTTGGCGCAATTGCCATTCTGGGATGACTATAAAGATTTGTTGAAATCAAGTGTGGCAGATATGAAAAATATCGGTGGACGTTTTGCTGGAACTATTACGGCAGGTAAATTCTTAGAGCACTTTGCTAAAGCACCATACGTACATATTGACATCGCAGGCCCAGCTTGGATGGATGCCCCAAGAGATTACAAAGGAAACGGAGGAACAGGAAGTGGAATCCGTACTTTAGTTGATTTCTTAACCAATTATAAAGCGTAGTTTTTTTATATTTACGATAGAAAAGCAGTAAATGTTATGTTTACTGCTTTTTTTTTGGAGATTGGAGATTGGAGATGAGAAAATGGAGATGAGAAATTTTTCTAAATAAAAACAATCTAACAAAAATCAAAGAACAAAGAGCAAAGAGCAAAGAACAAAGAACAAAAAAAATATGGAAAATATAACGATCGAATTCCAAGCTGTTACCCCAGAGAATATGCATTATATTCGTCCTTTAGCGGAGAAAATTTGGACTAAAACCTATGGGCCTTTATTAGATCCTGCTCAAATTGAGTATATGTTGCCAATGATGTATAGCAATGAACGCATAACCAATGAAATCCAAGAGGGGTATCGTTGGGAGTTGTTTGTCGTTGAGGGAGAAGTCTTGGGCTATGTCGATTATAAAGTAATGGAAGATAGCCGCGTATTTTTATCAAAAATTTATTTGGATACTGACCAGCAACAAAGAGGATTGGGCAAATTGATGTTACAACACGTGATTGGTTTTGCCCGAGAAAATAAGGCGAAAGCGGTCTATTTAACGGTAAATAAACACAATGCTAAAGCCATTGCTTTTTATGAACGAAATAATTTTCAATGTATTGAATCCAAGACGTTTGATATTGGTGGAGGTTATGTGATGGACGATTATATCTACCAATTGACGTTGTAATGATGCGCCTTTCATCACTTTGGTTTGTTGTGATAGGTTTGTTGTACTATACAACAGGTCAAGCACAGGAAATTATCCCATTTAAAATGAATGGACATTACAATATGGTAGTGGAGGGAATCATCAATAAAAGCGATACTGTTAATCTCATGGTTCAGCTGTCTATGCGTGAAGCTTCATTAGCGCCTAATCGAACGCATGCAGTGGAATCTGTGGTGTTTGATACGACTGATTTCCCAGAAGGATTGAGCAAAGGCAATCGCATTCAAGTTGGTCAAACTGTCGTAGAACCCATTTGGATTTGGGATAAGGAATATACTGGACATGGCGCAGAAGGGAAGATTGGAACCCAGCTATTTGGCGATCACATCGTCAAGATCAATTACGATCAGTCTCAGTTTGAACTGTACAACTCACTTCCAGATACCACAGGGTTTATACGCTTGCCTTTAATAGAGCGAAAGGGTACAGCTATTTGTTGAGGTTGTTAGTCAAGTGGGAGCAAAAGAAATACAAACACAAGTATTGTTGCAGTCTGGGTTTTCAGGGGCTCTTTTGTTTAATAACCACCTAGCCGATACCTACCAATTAGCAGAAGTATTACCGCAGTTAGAGGAAAAAACAATGCTGTATTCAGCGGGTCAAAAACTGAGGAGTTTAGTTTGTGAAATACCCGCAATAACGGTAGGAGGTATTCGCTTTGAAACCGTCCCCGTTCAGGTGTTTACAGGTGAAATAAAAAATCAAGCCACCAGCTATATGGGCGCAGATCTCATCCATCGATTCAATTGGATTATCGATAAAAAAGCAGGTTATGCCTATATCCAAAAGAATATGTATTTTGAGGATTCGTATTACTTTATAACAAAGTAGGGTGTAGTAATATAAATAGTCATTTAATTGAAACAAAAAAGGTTTGTGCATGCACAAACCTTTTTTGTTATTTTATTACCTCACTTTGGTAGTAAAATTGAGAAAAGCCTCTTGACCCCATTTTAATATAATCGTACTTCTTATCCCAATTCGTTACTTCATAGGTATATGTTTCTGAATGATTTTGTCCGTAATTTTTGTGTATTTTATTGACTAAATGATAGCCTTTGTATACAAATTCAATATGATCTAAAAAGTTTGGATAGTAACGTCTTTCTAAACCTGTATATCCATATACCTGAAGGGTATTAATATCTTCATATTCATCCAGTAAGGTATAGTTAATAGGATCATTTTTGTAAACGCTTTTCAACGTACTATATTCGAAAATATAAGTGGTAGATTCTTGATTATTTGAGGTATAATAAATCAGCTGTATTAAATTGTTATTGTCGTCAAATCGTAATTTTTGAACTGAATTTTTATCACTATGTTGGTTGCTGTAGGTCGTTGAGATTGTCTCTAATTGACCTTGCTCGTTGTAGCCAAACTGAGTTTCTTTATCCTCTTCTTTGATCGTACCTATTTGGTCTTTATCCGTATAGGTGAATAACAGTTGACTGGTCTTTCCTTCCTGTATTGTTTTCTCTTCGAGCATTTGATGGGTGCCTTTTTTGTATGTATATTTTTTTAGAACACTTAATCCTAGTATTTCATTTGGAAACTTTTGATTTTGCTCATCAAAGGTGTATATATCTCTATAGGTCATCGAATGATTAATTTCAATAGGGTAGTTGGCCTGATTGTACTTAAATTCTTGAGTCGCTTCATAAAAGAATTCATCCTCGCGCAATTTATCCTTATCGTAGTAGGAAGTGATGGTTATTTTTTTGACGTAGTTGTGGTCTGTACTAGAATCATTATCAGAATTGGTGCAAGAAATGTTAAGTAGAATAACTATCGCTAGTAATGAGTAGAAGTGTTTCATGTTTTAATGTTAAAATTAAGCAAATATAAGAAGTAGTTTGTTGGTTAAAAAATAATAAAATGTAAAGTTTACTTTGCATTTTTGTAAAGCTTACTTTACATTTGTGACAACTAAAAACTAAAAATAATGAAACAATTTCCTTTATTTCCCCGTTATTGTAGATGGATTGCTTTAGGTCTTATCCTGTTGTCTATTGTATTGAGCTTTACTTTACAAGATCTTTTAGGGGAGTATCGCGTTCAGGCCAAGTCGATATCATTTAACTTGTTTAATTTAAGTTTGTTTATCTATTTTTTCACGCGACGCAAAATTGACGATGAGATGTTTGTGGAGATGCGATTAAAGGGCATGGCTGGGGGGATCCTTTTTATGATTATAGGTATATTTGTTACTGCGATCTGGGATATTGTTGATCCAGAGGGAATAAAGGACAAAGGAGATGCAGGACGAATCTTGGAAGGAATGATTTTTATTAATTTGATTTTCGAAATGCAATACCGAAAATTGAAACGAAGTTTAGATGAAGAATAAGGTAAAGGAGGAACGTGTACGTTGCTATTTAACACAACAAGAGTTAGCCGATGCAATTCAAGTATCTAGGCAAACTATTCATTCGATTGAGTCGAATCGCTATGTTCCTTCTACAATATTGGCCTTAAAGTTGGCTCAAACACTAAAAGTAAGTGTTGAACAGTTGTTTATTTTAGAAGAAACGGATTGATTATTATTCTTATTTAGTTTAAATAATTTCGTATCTTAGCCCGACAATATAAATACAATTACAATGAGTACAGATACACTTAATCCAAACTTCGATCAGCATAAAGTAAAGCCTAAAGCGCCTAAAGTTGAAGAACTAATTAACGAGTGCAAATCAGTGATGATTGCTTCTATTAACGAAGATGGTTCACCACTAGTAAGTACAGCTCCGTATTCAAGAGTTGGGAATGAGTTTCAAGTTTTGGTATCTTTCATGGCTAAGCACACAAAGAACTTAAGAGATCGCAAAAAAGTATCTTTTATGTTTGTGGAAGATGAGAGTTCATCTAAACAATTATACGCAAGACACCGTTTAACAATTGAAACGGAAGCGGAATTAATCGCGAAAGAAAATCCGTTATACGACCAAGCGATGGTTGATTTAAGAGAGAGACACGGAAAAGTAATTGAAGTTTTAGGAAACTTAGAAGACTTTATCATGTTCAATCTAAAACCAATCAAAGGATCGTATGTAAATGGATTCGGAAGTGCTTATTTTGTAGATGAGAATTTACAAGTAATAGAACACAGACACGGGGCTCACGGGCAACACAATGTGGATGTAAAGAAATAATATACCTTTCTTGTTGAAATAGAAAAAGGTCTTTAGGATGAACTAAAGACCTTTTTTATTTTAAGTAGCGTTTTGTTTGCTAAAGACGATCACTAGGGTGACGGAGAGCAGTACAAAGAAAAGTCCTAATGCGGACATCCAATTGAAGAACTCCCCAAAGAACAGCGTTCCCACTAGTACAGCAACAACGGGTTCCATAGACCCCAAGATGGAGGTGATCGTTGATCCCGCGTGTTTTACAGCTAAGACCAAGCACAGGTCAGAGATAAACGTGGCAAAGAATCCCAAGAGAATTAAATTCACCCAATCCGCTCGCAAGGTAATCGGATCAATGCCCGTGGTGAGTAAGGCGTAAAAAAGGAAGATCAAACAACCCATCAACAAGACATAGAAGGTCAAAGAGTCGAAGTTCATATTGGAAATTCTCGATTTATTTAAGCCTACAATATAAAGTCCATAGGTGAAGATAGTCAACGCAGACAAAATCAATCCATGGAATAAAGCAGGAGAAGCCTCTCCGTGCCAACACATCATCCCAACGCCCAAAAGGGAAAGTAGGGAAGCAATAAGCAAGACCATTGATTTTTTCTCCTTGAAGAAAACAATCATAATGATACTGACAAATAGGGGGTATAAAAAATGGACTGTGGTTGCTAATCCACTGGCGATGTATTCATAAGAATCGACGAGAAACTTGGCGGTAGCGGCATATAATAAAGCCAAGAAACAGACGACGGCTAAATCTTTAATAGAAACTTTTAAACTAGTTTTTTTGTAGAGACAAACAGCTCCCATCGTAGCAGATGAAAATAAAAATCGATAAAATAGAATGGTCGGTATGCCGATAGCCGCCACTCCTTCTGGTCGCAAGCTCGGTACAAGGAGTGGTAGCGAAAATAGCGGAACCAATCCAAAGGTACCCGAGGAAATTAAGGCGAACAAAATTCCTTTTAGGTTTTTCATTTTAAGTTTATGTATTAAAAATTTCGCGCAAAGATACAGCTTCTCCTTGGCAAGCGATAGCGAAAGAACATTATTGCCAACATCGTAATAAGGAACGTATTTGCCTGTTCAACTGTGTGGTTTTTTATTCAGATAAAAATCAACTCCTTATTTTATGTCTGAATATCATCCGAATCGGATAATAGAATAATCAGTTTCTTTTGCGTATTATATTTTGTAAAAGATGTATTTTTACTGCTTTAGCCCCATAGTTTAAAAATAATTGTCATTAAAAATGAAACAAACGATTGCTATAGTCTTCATCTTTTTGGGCTATTCTCAAATAGCCTCTGCCCAACGCTTAACAGATTGGCAAATGGAAAACTTGAGAGGTAGAGTGAAGGTACTAACGAGTATTGATCAGCCTCAGGATGGCAATGAAGCAAAAAAAGAAGTGCTTTCTTTCGATGAAAGGGGATTTCTTACCTATAAATGGGTGTATCTGGGAACACAAGAAGAGGGAGAAGCTAGGCCAACAAATTATACCAAACTAGGGGAACTTCAATATTTTGAATATCAGGATAATCAACGTCATGTGATGAGCCTAAATGCAGATGGAACCAAGGCAACTGACATTGTACAACAATGGCCCAAGGCGAATACGTGTGAATTTACCTATACCTATTTTAACAAACCAGAAAATAAGGGGAGTATGCGTTTGTCTTTTTCCAATCAAAATCGAGTTTCAGCGATTCATTTACTCATTTCCAATACGGATACTGATGAAGTGCAGCTCGAAACGAAATCCCTTCACCAATACGATGCGCAAGGATATGAAATCAAGTTGGAACAAAAGACACTACTACCCTATGGTGACACCCTAATATTGACTTTTCGAAATACTATTTTTGATGCTCAGGGCAATATTGTGGAGAAATCGGTTTATGATGAGAACCAACAGTTACTTAGTAAAACATTCTTTACCTATGAATACTACGAGTAGATCCGTTAGCATATAACAGAAAAGCTTAACAGTGAATTAAAATTCAACGCATGCTTTACCCCTACATTTGTTTGCAGTAAATCTTTAATTTGTATACAAATGGTAAGCCATGCCAATGATTTTGATCAAATCTTTCAAAAACACTGGGCTGAATTATACAGTTTTGCCTATAATGTAGTACGCGATAAAGCGATTGCGGAAGATATTGTACAAGAAGTTTTTATCGATTTTTGGAACCGACAAGTAGTCGTAGAACATCCACGAGCCTATCTGTTTCAGGCCACTCGTAATCAATGCGCCAAAGCGTTATACAATCGGCGTTTTGATTCGGTTCAAGTAGAGAAAATTGTCGGCTTAGTACCCGATTTAGAAGACCTCCACTATGAGGATATTAAGACGTTGTTGTTGGATGAAATTGAGAAAACAGCAACTGCCGTTTTGCCCGATCGCTGTCTGTTGATTTTTAAAATGCGCTTTTATGAGCAACGTACCTATAAGGATATTGCTCAAAATCTGGGTATTACAGAGAGTACCGTAGAAAATCAAATCAACAAAGCCCTAAAACTATTAAAAGAATCTACTTCCTATATAGCAGACATTCCAGAAGCTATCCTGTTCTTATTCCTGTTTAGTATGACCTAAATGTTTTGTAGTTTATCTAATCGTTAAGTATGCTGTTTAACGTAGGGGAAAGGTGAATTTGCAGTACTTCATTATAGTATAAGATCACAAGACTATAATGTATAAAAAATTCAAAGCCCTTTTATTGAAATACCACCAAGGAACAGCTTCCTCAACGGAAGAAGCTGTGGTCAATCAATTTTTTAATGCGATGCAAAAGGGAGGAGTCACTGCTGAAGAGGTGAAGTCAAATCGTCAACTCTATGTGCGACTACATCGCAAAATCCACGCGAAAATAGCTCCTTCTTTTTTTCGTTCTTCTTTTATGAAATATGGATCTATTGCCGCTAGTCTCTTGGCTATAGCTGTGCTCTACTTTTTTATGTCGATGAATACGGAGGTCAAACAAATCGTCCAACAGGCTAAAAAAGGCGAACAGCTTATGTTTTACCTGAGTGATTCAACCTTAGTTTATCTAAACTCCAACAGTACGTTACAATATCCTGCCCAGTTTACTTCTTCCTCTCGAGAAGTCATTTTGAAAGGAGAAGCGTATTTCAACGTGCGTTCAGATGCCCAAAAACCCTTTATCGTACACAGTTCCAATTTATCAACTACAGTTTTAGGGACTATATTCAATATTCGTGATTTTGATCTGGAAACAACAGTAGTTAGTGTACATGAAGGAAGAGTCAGGGTGAAATCCATGACAAATGAAGAAGTGATTCTGGCACAAAACGAACAAGCAAAATGGGATAAAACGACCCAGAAACTCTCTAAAGAAGGAGTAGATCTACACGATGCTAACCAATGGATTACGGGGCGAATTCAATTCGATACTACTTCGATAGCTGAAGTGATTCAAGTACTCAATAGACGATTTAACAAAACTATTGTTTGGGAACCAACTTCTCAAGCCCATTCCAATTATACAATTAGTGGTGATTTTAAAGGTACTGATATAGAAGAAGTACTACAAGGAATCCATTTTCTGTATAATCTTCAATATACCAAAGTATCTGAAACCCAATACAAGCTATACCTAGATGATTAATGTATAACCCTAAAACAAACCCAATGGAAGAAGTGTAAAAAAAAACAAAACTGTACTCAGCTGCAACTGAATACAGTTATAAAATCAATACTATAATCTTATTTCGATTAACTTAAAAAACGAAGATAACAATTATGTGTCTAAAACTATTTAAAAAAGGCAGAAAACTTTTTTTGACGCTCTGTGTCCTATCGCTGTGTTTCTTACAATCTACGGCCTTAAATGCACAAGACAAAACCAGTAGTGGTTTTACAATTAAGATGAATCAAGCTTCTCTTATTGAGGTGTTTGAGTACATTAAAACCCATTCAGACTTTACGTTTATTTACGGCGAGCCAATTAAAAATAGCCCAGTAAAAAAGAATGTAAACCTCAAAGGCAAAACGATCAATGAGGTATTAGATGCGCTATCAACGCTATATGGGGTTACGTATCAAAAAACAGGGCATACCATTTCTGTAAAAGAAGAGGTAAAAAAACGCGAAACACTCAAGGGAGTGATTCGAGATGAACACAATCTTACTGTACCTGGGGCAACCATTGTTCTCAAAGGTACTTCAGAAGGTACAACTTCTGATTTAGATGGGGCATTTACTATTCAAGCTATACCCAATCAAGATCAATTGGAAATCAATTTTATGGGGTATAAACCACAGCTTGTAGTAGCCAATACCACAATGGATATTCAACTGAAAGTCGATCAAACAAGTTTGGATGAGATTGTTGTAATTGGTTATGGTACGGCTAAGCGATCCGATCTAACGGGAGCTGTTTCTACAGTAAAAGAAAAAGAGTTAACGAGTTATACCGTAACAGATCCATTACAAGCACTACAAGGAAGAGTGGCAGGAGTATCCGTATCCCAAAATACGGGGGAACCATCGGGGGATTATTCCATTAGAATTCGAGGAGTAAATTCTATTTTAGGTGGAAATGCACCACTTATTATTGTAGATGGAATTCCTCAGAATAGTTCTTCTATTGGAAGTTATGATATTGAAAGTATGGAAATCTTAAAAGATGCTTCGGCCACTGCTATCTATGGCTCGAGAGGAGCAAATGGAGTTATCCTCATCACAACCAAAAAAGGGAAAAGTGGAGAAACGGTTGTGAATTACAATTTCGATTATGGTATTCAAAAGCAGATTAAAAAATTGGATTTGATGAATGAAAGAGAATGGGCTAGTTTCTATAATGAGTATTTAGTAAATGCTAAAATACTAGAACAAGCGCCTTTTTCTCAAGCGGATTTAGATCAAATGGGCAAAGGAACAGATTGGCAAGATTTGATGTTTAAATCAGCGCCTATTTCGAGTCATAACCTCAATTTATCAGGCTCAAAAGAGAAGTTACATTACTATGTAAGTGGAACACTTTTGAAAAGAGAGGGAATTATTCCCAATAGCTCGTTTGATAAAAAGAATGTGCGTACGAATCTGAGTATGCCTGTAAAGAATTGGTTAGATGTCAATTTGCAAATGGGGTATAGTGCGTTAGTTGGATTTAATCAATCTCAAGGCGGAGGAGCAGCAGGGTCTTCATTAATGTCTGCGATTTATGCAGCGTCTCCTCACTTTTATCCCTATGATGAAAATGGCGATTACAAAGAACTGCGCACTTGGTTTCCTTGGTCTTCACATGAGTTGAGAAACCCAATGAATATCGTTAATGAATCCAAGTATAAAACCGATAATCGCTTGAGTAATATTAACTCTAGTTTTGTTTTAAAACCACTACCTGGGTTGACGTTGAAGACGATTTTTGGCTATGAGAACTCAGATAGTCGATATGAATCCTATACGACACAAAAATATATTTATTCAAGCAACTCTGCTTCATTGAGTGCTACACGCAGTGAAACAGCCATTAATGAAAATATCCTGAATTACAAGACAACCGTAGCAGATAAGCATCATATTGATATTATGGGAGCCTATACCAATCAGTCTTATAAAATGAAGTACTTACAAGCTTCGGGAAATACATTCCTATCCGATATTTCAGAGGTATATGATTTGGGATCAGCCGAGATTATGAACTCGCCTAATAGTAGTTTTACCAAATGGGTATTACAGTCCTATTTAGGGCGTTTAAATTACAATTTTGACGAGAAGTATTACTTGACGGCAAGTATACGTGCCGATGGGTCTAGTCGCTATACAAAAGGGAATCAGTGGGGGTATTTCCCATCGGTTGCTGTCGCTTGGCGTGCTTCTAACGAAAAGTTTTTGATTCCAATTTTAGCGCAATTGAGTATTTCAGATTTGAAATTGCGTTCTAGTTATGGAGTGACTGGATCTACAGCAATTAATCCTTATGCAACACAGAATATTCTAACAACTGGAAAAACAGCAACTGAAAATGGAAATTATTCGTATTACGCACCAGGAACTGTTTATCCAGGAAATTTGAAATGGGAAACAACAACGCAATGGGACTTCGGAGTAGATCTTGCTTTTTTAAATAATCGCATTAACTTTTCCGTCGATGTGTATAGAAAATTGACGGAAGATATGCTTAATCGCGTTTTCTTACCTTCTTCTAGTGGGTATAAAAATACGATCCGAAATATTGGTAGTATGAGTAATCGTGGAATCGAATTAATGCTCGATGCTACAATTGTTGATCAAGAGGATTTCGGTATTACTGCACAAGTGAATTTCGCTCGAAATGTCAATAAAATTGAGAAGCTAGCCAATGGAGATGATATTTTTGGTAGCACCCATACAGGATATGCTTCAGGAACAACAACAATTTTGAGAGAAGGTCAGCCTTTAGGTGCTTTTTACCTCTATAAAGACGAAGGTTTAGATGAGTCAGGAAGATTGAAATACAAAGATTTTAATGGAGATGGTACCTATAGCGATAATGAGGATCGCTATTTAGCAGGCTCACCTTTTCCTGATTTTACCTATGGATTGAATACCAATGTTCGTTATAAAGATTTCGAATTAAGTATGTTTTGGCAAGGTTCCAAAGGAAATAAAGTGTACAATATCAGCGAAATGAGAAATTACAGCTATAGTCAAGGAATGAATATAGAAAAAGGAGTGTATTACAACAGTTGGAGAGAAGGTCAAGACAATGCTAATGCATACTACCCTCGTATTGAACAAGTAGGTGTTTTACGTCATTCTGATCGTTTCTTAGAAGATGCCTCTTATCTGCGTTTGAAGAATATTGCATTAACGTATAATCTACCTGTACACAAGATGAGTAAGGCAATTTTTACTTCTTTAAGCGTGTATGTAAGTGCGCAAAATATTTTAACCTTCACTAAGTATAAAGGAGTAGATCCAGAAGTAAATTCGAAAAATAGCGATATAGATAGCGCAATTGATCACTTTACCTATCCCAATACTAAATCATTCACTTTTGGCTTAAAAGCTCAGTTCTAATATAGATTATTATGCGAAAATTATTATTTTTTTTAGGAACCAGTATGTGTTTGTTACAATCGTGTACACATGAATTAGACGAAGCAGACTATACCTATGCCAATACAGTTGACAATTTTTATAATACACCCGAAGAAGCAAATGCAAGTGTGATGGCAGTTTTAGAGTCAATGAGACAATCCTACGACGCCAACTGGTTTACCTTGCTAGAAGCAAATACAGAATACGTTTATGCCAAGGGAATTTATACAGGCTATGACAGCTATAAAGGATTTGTCAATTCAGGGCAGATGACCCGATCAGAAGTCAATTGGTCCAATATTTACCGCGCAATTTTACTTAGTAATATAGCGATTGATAAATTACCAGCAGGGAAGGAATTAACTGAGGAACAAAAGAATAAGTTTATAGCCGAATTGCGCTTTTTACGTGCCTACAATTATTTTAATTTAGTCAAGCATTGGGGAGGAGTAATCTTGCGTACGGATAAAAACTTAGATGAATGGGACTTACCCAAAAGCACGAAAGAAGAGATCTATGCTTTTATCGTAGAAGATTTGATATTTGCCGCAGCAAATTTGCCTTTAGATGCTCGAATTGGCGGTACACCAGATCAATTAACAGCAAAAGCATTGTATGCTGAAGTAGCCCTGTTTTTACAACAATATGATTTGGCATTACAATTATCTACTGAGGTGGTTGAAAGTGGAAAGTATAGCTTAGTTTCGATTACTAACTCCTTGGACTTTGACAAAGTGTTTGGTTTTGATTTGCCAAGATCTACAGAAGAGATGTTTTATATTAAAACATCGCGTACGGACAATAAAACATGGTCGTATTTATCCTATACTTCACATCCCAAGTACAAAATAAACGATGAATTGATGCTCAATGGTTTTGGATACTTTACCCATTATACAGATCTGAAAAACGAACTAATTAAAAATTGGGATGCAAATGATTTTAGGTTGGATCGCAATGTCGGATTTTACGTTTTTGGAGCAGATACCTATGGTGATTCTACCTGTTTATTGACCAAATATAGAGATCCACATGCTTCAGGAGGAGGGGCAAACGTCAATATACCTTTGATTCGCTATACTGATGTTTTGTTTACGTATGCTGAGTCATTAGCACGTGTGAATGCAGACTTTTCCAAGGCGGTAGAAGTGTTGAATCAAATCAAGCGAAGAGCTTATGGAAAGCCAATTCATACCATTCATCCAACAATTGATTATGATGCAACAACAATAAGCAGTTTTGAGGCTTTTGTCGATGTTTTGATCCAAGAGGAAATGTATGAGCGTTTTAACGAAGGAAAGCATTGGGACTTTATCGTCCGATTAGGAAAGGCAGAAGAGCGTATTGGCAAGTATAAAAGCCGTAAGGGGGAGCATACATCCATCGACCCCATCCATTATTTATGGAAAATTCCAGATACAGAATTTAATTATAACAAAAAACTAGATCAAGTGAAAGATCAAAATCCAGGATATTAAGTATGAAAAAGATAACATCATTTATAACCTTCGTTGCTTTATTGTTTGCGATAGGAACAGTACAAGCACAAACTGAAAATAGCAGTCAACCCCTTCGCTTAAAAATGTTAACCTACAATGTCGGACATTTTAATCAGGGTAAATTAGGTGGTTTTCAAGGTAGTGGAGAAATAGCAGAAGCGCAATTAGCAGCATGGCGTTCTTGGATTGGCGCCCAAGGGGCCGATTTTATGATTGTCAATGAATGGAATGAATTTTTTGATAAGGACGGAAAACACAAGGCAACAGAAGAATTACTAGCACCCTATTATACAAACCTCTACTTTGGAGACAAAAATGAATGGATTTTCAATGGAATTGCGACCAATTACACCTTGAAAAACATTCGACAAGTGGCTTGGTTTGGCCAATACTACGCTGTTTTAGGTGATTTAGAAGTAGGTGATAAAACGGTAACAATCATCTCTACTCATATTCCTTGGCAAACTGAATGGCATGATGAAGCAGTAGTAAAACTGAAAGAAGAATTGAGTAAATACGATTATTTTATTTGCATGGGCGACTTTAATGCAAAGAATAAAACATTTGAAGAGTTTAAAGCATTGGGATATAATGTTGCTAGTGGAGGAGCACAAGGTTGGTTTACAACGGCTCCTGGAGGAAAAATGGCAGGTAAAATAGATGTGAATATTGATAATATTGTCACCAGTAGCGGGATTAAAATTATGAAGGTAGAAGCGCCACTTTCTGGATTAAATGACTTAGATCATTTACCTGTTATGGCAGAAATTATCATAAGTACAAAAAAATAGTACGGTTTAACTGATATACTTACATCCAAGAGAAAGAGGGTGGCCTTTTGGCCCCCTCTTTATTTTTTTAAACGGGTTAATTGCGTGCTGTTAACTGTTTTCTATTTAATTCTGTCTCGTCCTTGTCTCGTCCTGATATAGCTATACAACTAGTGGATTATCTTTGTTTTTCTTTTGATATGCTAGAGATCCTTCAGTCTACAAACTAACGCAGTAATTTTTCTTTTGGGATATTTCTTTTCATCCTGATGCAATAAAAAAACATGCAATTTCTGTTATTGTGTTTATAGCCGTATTAAGAAGGTGTTATACCAAGAGGGTGAAAGGTTATGAAAATGTTATGAAGTGAAATTGGAGTAGGGGTAAATCACCTTTTTATACACTATATCATAGTAACAGCAAGGAGTGGCGTCTAAGTAAGGGATGAAAAGAGTTTCTAGTGAACAATGCTTCTTCGTATTGCTTGAAAGGAGTTGAAATGAAAAGCTTTAGTGCAAAGGTATAATGTAACAGTAAATAAAGATAAAGTAAAAGTGATTTCATGAAGTGAAAGTGTTAATTTGGTTGAGGTAGGCGAGTTTGTACTCGCCTATTTTTTTGGTTGTTAAAAAAGAATTGTGTAACAAGAGATATTACAGTATTTTGCCATAACTAAATTAAAACCAAAAATCAATGAAGTTTACGAGCTCTTTCAGCCGAACAATCAAATACAGTATATGGGGAATAGCACTTAGTAGCAGTAGTATTACCCTTGCACAACAGCAAGATCCTATTGTAGAGGCCATCGTTAAAGAAGGAACAACCCATTCACAAATAAAAACCTATGCTTTTGAACTATTAGATGTTATAGGTCCTCGTTTAGTAGGAACACCTCAAATGATGCAAGCACACAATTGGGTAAAAACAACCTATGAAGCAATGGGCTTAGAGGCGCGTAATGAAGCCTATGGCACGTGGAAGGCATGGGAAAGAGGTACTTCTCAGATAACAATGACTACACCGCGAATTAAATCGCTAGAAGGAACGCAATTGGCGTGGAGTCCTGCAACCAAAAAGAATGGCGTTGAAGGAGAAGTCGTTGTATTGGTTGATGCAAAAAATAAAGCAGAATTTGAAGCTTGGCTACCTACCATAAAAGGTAAATATGTGTTGATCTCTGCACTTCCACCTAGCGGTCGCCCGGAGTATCAGTGGAAAGAATATGCCACGCCAGCCTCGTATGAAAAAATGAAAATAGAACGACAACAAACCGAAGACGCCTGGTATGCTCGCATTGAAAATACAGGATATACCGCTAAAGAATTGCCAAAAGTATTGGAACAAGCTGGAGCAGCAGGTGTTGTCATGTCCTATTGGACGGGAATTATGGGAGCTAATCGCATTTTTGGCGCTCAAACAACCAAAATTCCTACCGTTGATCTTGCTCTAGAAGACTATGGGCTGTTGTATCGATTAGCGGCAGGTGGAAAAACACCTAGAATTAACGTGAATGTACAGTCCAAAGATTTGGGGACTACGCAAACCTATAATACAATTGCCGAACTAAAAGGAACTGAAAAACCAGAGGAGTATGTAATTCTATCCGCACATTTAGACAGTTGGGATGGAGGAACGGGCGCAACAGATAACGGTACAGGAATCATTACCATGATGGAAGCTGCACGTATTCTCAAACAAGTAGTACCACACCCAAAACGCACCATTTTAATTGGTAACTGGGGAAGTGAAGAACAAGGTCTAAACGGATCTCGTGCTTTTGTAGCAGACCATCCTGAATTATTAGATAAGATTCAGGTTGTTTTCAATCAAGATAACGGAACTGGTCGAATTGCCAATATTGCAGGTCAAGGCTTTTTACATGCTTATGACTTTCTAGAACGTTGGTTAGTAGCCGTACCAAAAGAATACAAAAGAGAATTGAAAACCCATTACCCCGGATCTCCGTCAGGTGGAGGATCTGATCACGTCTCTTTTGTCAGTAAAGACATCCCTGGTTTTATGATGAGTTCACTCAGCTGGGGCTATGGAAATTACACCTGGCATACCAACCGTGACACCGCAGATAAAATTGTGTTTGACGATGTGCAAAACAACGCAATTCTCCTTGCTATATTGGCCTATAAAGCCAGTGAAGAAGGGGAACTGGTGTCGAGAGAAAAAGTTGTTCTCCCGCTAAATGATCAAGGTGAACAACAACAATGGCCCGTTGCCAAAGAACCCCAACGAAATTCGGATCAATAGTAGTCTTAAAAAAAGCTTTTCTCATCAAGGAAAAGCTTTTTTTATTTCCTTGTGGTATCTTGATATTAAGATATTTGCTTATTTTTTGATAAGGAAGTGTTTTTTAGTGTGAGAACGTCTGATGTCATTGCGAATAGTTATATATTTATGCACCCAATTTATTATTTCTTATGAAAAAATTAAATATGTATGTCATGATACTGGCTCCCATATTAGGTTTTGCACAACAGCCTAATAAAAAGATACAAGAGCTTTGGAAAAGTATCGAGCACAAGGAGGAACAACAGGAAGTGCAAAGTATGCTCCCAGAAGTACAGGAAGTTATTAGCCTTTCTCGTCAGTCAAAAGCCTATGCAAGCCTTTTGAAGGGCATGTTCTACGAAGCAAAAATCAATATCGTAACCAAAGAAGATAAAACGTATGATATTAATACGATTTTACAAGCGTTTGAAGCGGAACTAAAAACCGCATCAGGTGAGTATAAAGCAATTCTTCAAGCGTATGTAGCGCGTTTATATCAATTGTATTACGAGGAAAATGCGTACAAATTGAGCAACAGAACCGCTGGAGAGCAACAAAAAACGAACGACATTCGCTTTTGGACCAAAGAGGATTTTGAAAGAGAAAGTGACGCTTATTGGAAGGCATCGTTGGAAACAGCAAATAAAAATACAACAGCTACAGTAGGCAGTTGGAATGATGTATTTCTACTTGCAGAACAATACAACCTTGATTTTTCAAAATTTACGGTCTATGATGCATTGCGCATGGATTATGCTTCTTATTTGAGCAATGGCTTCGCTTATCGAGCGTCGGCCGAACAAAGAGAGCAGAAGAAAGCACAGGCGAAAGCGTTGATCCAACAAGTAATTCAAGAGTTAACCAAAAAAGGGCAAGGCGAATTAGCGGCTTATGTTCAGGTGTTTGCGTTGACTAGTTTTGAAGATCGCAGTGATTTAGCCACACGCAATAAAGTATACCAAGACTTGTTAAAACAGCATCCGAAGTCAGCTTTAGTGCATGAAGCAGTAGCGCAATTTATGTACTATACCTATCGCGATGGTCAAGAAGAAGAGGTAGAAGAAACAGCAGGTGCAACGTTATTGGCCTTTATTGACCAAGCGGTTGAGAAGTTCCCGGGAACAGAAACCGCACAGCGTTTAGCAAACTTGAAGAAAGTAGTCGAAGCCCCGTCTTTAGACGTTAGTTATAACGCATACGAATTACCTGAAGTTAGTTCGGTATTAGCCGTAACGCATAAAAACTTAGGAACACTTCACTTTAAAATTTTAAAGTTTGAAGGAGATGATAAGACGTTTTCAATCAACGAACCTAGCAATCTAGCAGGATATAAAAAAATTGCCTCAGATTACGAAAAAGTAGCGGACTATACCCTTGCGTTAAAATCGTTTACGGATTATAAAGCACATACCACCCATGTAGAGTTGAAACCTCTTCCAGCAGGACGTTATATAGTGCTATTGGCAAACCGCGATTTTGACTACCTCACGGAAGAAAAAGACGTGGTGAGTATGGCGTTGATCAATATCACGTCGAATGCCTTTTTAACTAGTGGCAACAAATTCCGATTATACGATCGAAAAACAGGACAACCCAAAGCCAATCAAGCAGTATTCCTAGCTAATGGACCTAAAAAAGAATTTAGTAAAGCCTATTGGGAAACTTTCGTTAATACCGATGGCAATGGAGAGTTTACCGCTGATTTTATCAAAGAATATGCAAATTTATATTACGGCGTAAAAGGAGAATCCATCTTTTATTCAACTTATGCGTATCCAAAGAGCAAAGAAGTAGAAGAGGGAATTGAAACGGTAAATTGGAATGCAAAAGTATTAACCGACCGTGCAATTTATCGCCCTGGACAAGTGGTTTACTTCAAGTCAATCGTCTTCCGTCAAAAAGGAAAAACAAGACAAGTGGGAGCCAATCAACAGGTGACCGTTCGATTAATGAACCAACAAACCCAACAAGAAGTAGGGAAATTAGCCTTGAAAACCAATGAATTCGGATCTGTTCAAGGGGAGTTTATTTTGCCTACAACGGGCTTATTGGGCAATTTAAACTTTGAAGTCCTACTAAAAGAAGGTAATATAGAAGAATATGCCTCCATCAGTGTGGAAGAATACAAACGTCCAAAGTTTGAAGTGACGATGGATGAGGTGAAAGGTGTATACTATTTCGACGAAAAAGTAGAAGCCAAAGGAAAAGCGATGGATTACTCAGGAGCTAACGTATCACAGAGTACAGTGAAGTATCGTGTGGTCCGCAATTCGGGGTATCGCTATGATATTCGCGGGTATTACGGATGGCCAAATCGCGAACAAGCTGTTACACTTACACAAGGAGAAGTAGAAACAGATGCAACAGGAAACTTTACGATAGATTTTATCGCTACTCCAGAACGCAAGGAGTACAAAGCAGATGATTTACGCGTGCATTCGTATACCGTTTATGCCGATGTGATGGATATCAACGGAGAAACACATAGTAGTACGCAAACGATTTATGTAGGGGATAAGAATATCAGTCTTCAATTGCCAATTAGCACGAACGAAATGGTATCTACCAAGGAGTTAGAAGCAATCAAAATCAAAACCAATAACCTCAATGGAGCAGCATTCGCTGCCAAGGGAGAATTGAGTATTGTTGCTTTAGAAGCCCCTTACGCTCGACGCATGTTATTGCCGTATGAAAACTATACCAAAGAAGATTACGAATTGTATACTTATGAAGAATTCGTAAGCAAGTTCCCGTATGTTGGCTATGGAGATGAAATCGATCACACCAAATGGAAACAAGGAAAAGTAGTATTTACCAAAGATTTCGATACCGCAAAAGAAAGTGAAGTAGCGTTCCCTAATGCAAAAGTATTGGCGTCTGGTTTCTACTTGTTAAAAGGGTTTGTTTGGGAAAAAGGAGAGAAAACAACAGTAGAGCAATACTTCTACTATGACAATACCAAAGAAGAACCAGGAGTAATTTATCAATTACTCTCTGTAAAAGCGGATAAAGAAAAGTATAAAACAGGTGAAGTAGCAAAAATAAGATTGCAAAGTGGTGAAAATCAAACCACGGTGATTGCTTCTGTTTTTGTAAATGGACACCTAAAGCAAAAGAAAACGCTGGAAGTAAATCGAAAAGCCAGCTATTTTGAGTACCCAATGACAGGGGAAATGGGCGATGTACGCGTGAGCTTTACAGCGATCAAACACAATTTTGCGACGCAAAAATCAGCCCAATTGGTTTTGGATGCAAGTCAAGAAGATTTAAAACTAGAACTCGTTACCTTTAGAGATAAATTAACCCCAGGACAAGAGGAAACTTGGCGATTAAAAGTGTCGGGAAAAACAAAAGACAAATTCGCTGCTGAAATGGTTGCGGGTATGTACGACGCTTCCCT
Source organism: Myroides sp. C15-4 (assembly GCF_050522745.1). Classification (NCBI taxonomy): domain Bacteria; kingdom Pseudomonadati; phylum Bacteroidota; class Flavobacteriia; order Flavobacteriales; family Flavobacteriaceae; genus Myroides; species Myroides sp. C15-4. Next base: position 111,770 of record NZ_JBMVQX010000002.1, read on the forward strand.
AGACCAATTTAGAAGTAATACTTCCTTTCAAACGAACTTTGATTATTTCTTTAGCTATGGGCAGGATTCGGATTTTTCAACCTATAATTTCAGCAGAAAAAGTTATGCGCAAAATCTTTTAAACCGTACTGTTTATCCTAGTTTAGTGGCATATGGCGTACCAACAAGCCTGAATTTATACGGGTTTAGTCCTTCGGGCTATGGTACTGTTATGGCAACCTTTGGAGCTTCTCCTCGTGTCGCTTATAAAGAGATGGCAGGAAATGCAATGAGAGGAGATCGAGACGCAAGTGCGAATCGTGTAATGCCTGAAGTTGCAGAAGAAGCGATGATGTCAGACGCTATAGGTTCAGCTCCTCCAGCAGAAGAGGCAAAAGAAAAAGCAAGAGAAAAAGGCGAGGTTCAAATCAGAACCAACCTTAAAGAAACCGCTTTTTTCTACCCACAATTACAAACGGATGACAAAGGAAATGTCAGTTTCTCTTTTACTACACCAGAAGCGTTGACCCAATGGAAATTTATGGCCTTTGCTCATACTAAAGACTTACAAAGTAGCTATGTAGAGCAATTGGTGCACACCCAAAAAGAATTGATGGTACAACCGAATATGCCGCGTTTTGTTCGAGAAGAAGATCAGATTACTGTATCGACTAAACTTGTAAACTTAAATACAACTGAATTAAGTGGAGAAGTGGAAATTCAATTCTTCGATGCGTTAACAGCAGCGCCGTTAACAGGAGTAGTAGAAGAAGGAAACGCAGCAAAACAAAATTTTACACTTGGAGCAACAGCAAATACTGAAGTAGCTTGGACCATCAATGTTCCCAAAGACATCGTTGCTTTAGGATACCGCATAATGGCTAAAGCAGGTGCGTTTAGCGATGGAGAAGAAGCCGCTATTCCAGTTTTGTCTAACCGTACCTTGGTTACCGAAACTATGCCGTTGTACATCAAAGAAGGACAAAATAAATTATTCACTTTTGACGCTTTAGAACAACCATTATCAGCCACACGTGAAAATTATAAGCTGACGTTAGAAGTTACGGCAAATCCAATGTGGACGGCTATCTTAGCTTTGCCTTACCTTAAGGAGTATCCGTTTAAAGGAACCGAACAAACGTTTAGTAAAGTATTCGCTAATACCATTGCAACCCAATTGCTAAACAGCAATCCACGCATTCAATCCGTATTTGACTATTGGTCTAAACAAGGAGCCATACAGTCGAAGTTAGAGCAAAATGAAGAACTCAAACAAGTGTTGATTGAAGAAACACCATGGGTTCGCCAAGCAGCAGATGAAACCGAACAAATGAAGCGTTTAGCTGTTCTTTTTGATTTAAACAAGATGAAAATAGAATTAGATGCTGAGCTTGAGCGTTTAGCTGACCAACAAAACAACGATGGAGGTTTCCCTTGGTTTAGTGGAGATCAATCCAATGTGTACATTACCCAAACCATTGTCGAAGGATTTGGACAAATGAAACAAGCAGGAGGAATGCCACAGTCAGAAACGATAATGGCCTTAGTGAAAAGAGCTTTAACTTATTTGGATGAACAACATTATGCCACGTATCAGAAGAATAAGAATGAGGATAAATTAGCTGCTTTAGACTTACACTATTTATACGTGAGAAGTTTGTTTAAAGAGGAAGTTAAAATCCAAGAGAAATACTCGAAAATGATTGCGGATTACCGCAAAGAATTAGCGACCCAAAAAGCGACAGACAACCTGTATACTTCAGCTATGAAGGCAGTTGTTTTACAGCGATTTGGCGATTCGAAAGCAGCAAATGCAATGTTGAAAACCATTGTAGAAACAGCAGTGCGCAGTGATGAAATGGGCATGTATTGGAAAGAGAATGCAGCAGGATGGTTGTGGTATAATGCGCCAATAGAAACACAAGTGATGATTATTGAGGCAGCACATGAAGTAGATGCAACAAAATATGCCAATGCAATTGAAGACATGAAGGTGTGGTTGCTGAAAAACAAACAAACCGTAGCGTGGAACTCAACCAAAGCAACATCACGTGCCGTATACGCTTTATTGTATTTGGGGAAAAACTGGATGCACAGTGATCAAAGCGTTGAGGTAAAAGTAGGCGGATACCCTGTTAATTTTGACAAATCCGAACAATTGAATGCAGGATACTACAAAAAAGTATGGGATGCAGCTGCGATTCAACCCAAAATGGGAGTCGTAGAATTAGACAAAAAATCGGCGGGAGTTGCTTATGGTGCCATGTACTGGCAGTATTTTGACGATTTGTCTAAAGTATCGAAGTCAGGTACAGGAATTGCTTTTGACAAACAATTGTTTATTAAAGCTTCTACAGACAACGGACAAGTATTGCGTGAAATCACCAACGAAACTCCAATTAAAGTAGGGGATGTAGTTACTGTGCGATTGGAAATTTCAGTAGATCGAGACATGGATTATGTTCACCTAAAAGACATGCGTGCAAGTGGATTCGAACCAATGAATGTTCGCTCAGGATACAAGAGAAAGGGAGAGTTTGGATATTACGAAGAAACTCGTGATGCAGCAACAAACTTCTTTATTACCCACCTACGCAAAGGTACCTATGTATTTGAATACGATGTACGCGCAAATAATGCAGGCTATTTCTCCAATGGTATTACAACCCTTCAAAGTGTGTATGCACCAGAAATGAATGCAACTAGCGAAGGAGCGGATGTGAAAATTTTGAGAAATTAATGATACAGTTCAAGAGGGTTTAATTTCCTTTTAACGAATAAAAAAAAGACTTGAGTTCATTGAACTCAAGTCTTTTTTTTATTTTTTAAACTAAATGGATTTTAAAAAGGGAGTGTGTTTTTTTAAATCAAGTAGTGTAGAGGCAAAACAACCGATTCCGATGGCGCGGATTTAAGGTGCAAATCCGCGCCATTGGGAATCGTTCTTTGCTATTCACAAGCTACATGAATAACTTACAAACCTACATCGGTCGAAATTAACCTGCAATCCCCCCTTTCTTTATATGGAAAATACAAACAGCTACTATTCAGCTATTTGTATTGTTTGGTTTTAGTTTTGTTTGGGTCTTCTTTGGGTCTTCTTCGATAAACATGCGTATTTACGGGGGATTACCCTACATTTACCGAAGAAGACTCGAACATGACTCGAACATGACTCGAACAAAACCCACCCCCCTTTCCGATTTACTGAAAGAAACTAAACACTTCTTTTTCGTCTAAATTCATGTAAAAACAAAACGCTTTGTAGGTAACTAATCCAAGGGCGCGGATTTAAATCCGTACCTTCATCTATCCATCCAACTGTTTTTAGGGGTATGAAATAGGTACTATGAATACCCGTTGCTTTGTATTTTGTTGACCTTGTTTCTAACGCACGGATTGCCGCGATCGAGGTCAACCGTTAACCGATTAACTGTAAACATAAAAAAAGAGACTAAAACGAAGTTTTAGTCTCTTTTTTTATACTAAAGCATTTCCATGCCTTCCATATCTCCACCGGCTTCTGGGCCTCCTGGTTTCATATTTCTCTTATCCATTTTGGGTTGATTGAATCGGTAAGTAAACGACAAATTGACTTGTCTACCTCTCCATTGCATTTCACTGTGTGAAATCGTTTGTGGTAGAACGAGATCTTGTTCTCTTTTTCTTGAGTTGAAGATATCGCTAATGTTAAAGGTAATAGTTCCCTTGTCTTTTAAGATGTCTTTGCTTAATGCAAGGTTACCTGACAAGTTACCCAATACTTTTCCTTGTGCTGTGTTGTATGGAGCGCGGTACATTCCGTTTAACTGCCAATCTATTTTGTATGGCAAGGTAATTTTGGACGATACACGAGTAAACCAAGCATAGGTGTTTTTATCGAAATTCTGTGTTTCTAGGGTGCCATCTAAATGCGTAAAGGTATAATCTCCTCTAGTTTCTGTACGGTAGAAGTTGAAGTTACCATTTAATCTCCACCACTTGAAAGGCGTGTAGTTTAAAGTAATATCCAACCCATAGCGGTGTTCTGTCGCTAAGTTAATCGGTGAACTAATAGAAATCGGTGTGCCATCTTCCGTTTCTCCAGCAATTCGACGAACAAATTGGAAGGTATCTTCTGTTTTGTTATAGTAAGCTGACGCATTTAAGGTAAAACCAGTCCAACGCTTCATAAAACCTAAATCAATAGCATGTGTTTTCGCTGGATCTAAGTCGGGATTTCCTTGGAAAAAGTTGATGTTACTCGTGTAGTTCGAAAATGGATTTAAGAAGAATCCACGGGGTCTATTTACACGTCTACTGTAACTAATACTCGTACTTGTACTTTCATTTAATTCGTAGTTCAAGAAGGCACTCGGAAAGAAATCATTGTATTTTTTGTTGTTATAGTTCTGTGTAGCCAATTGATTCACGTCAATATTCGAATCTTCCCAACGCAAACCAACCATAAAACTCAGTTCTGGAGTAATACGATCCCCATATTGAGCATAAAGGGCATTAATTGTTTCCTTGTATTCTAAGATATTAGATAAACGCATATCGGTATTCCAGCTGTTATTTTGCAAGCGTTGTAAATTAAAATCAGTTGTATTAGACTTAAACGTTCCCAAATAACCTGCTTCGAAATTTCCGTTTTCCCCTATAGGTAAGGTATAGTCTAACTTAGCTAAACCACTTTTTTCTTTTTCTTTATTGAAAGTACGTTCAAATGAGGTTTGATTTAAAAAATCATTGATATCGTCAATAGAGGCGTCTTCTCTATCCTTGTCTTGAGCAATCGATCCTTCGATTGTTAGGACATGGCCTTCTTTCTCAAATTTTTTCTCGAAGGTCGTGGTGTACTCCAGGTTATTTCTCTCACTGTCTTTGTTTTCGTTTCTATATCTATTATATAAAAAAGTATCAGCAGCGTCATAGTAATTGTAGGTTACTTTATTTGGATTGTATCCCGAATTGCGTCGCGCTGTTACGGTATTCGTCCACGTAATAGAAGGAGTTAGATACCATTCTAAACCGAATGAACCATTGTATCCTTGTCTTTCTCTGTTGTTGTCTTTGTATTCGTAAATGCGTTGTGTAGGTTCACCAGTTGTAGGATCAATATAGCGGTTGTCATTCAAATTGTATCCATCAGATTTGGAGTCTCTATAACCTAAAGAAGTAAAGAAGTTGTAGTTTTCTCCTCTCACATTAAACATGGTGTTCAATTCGTAGTTACGTGGATCGCCAATTGTTCCTGTTACACTACCGTTGATTCCTTGTGCTTTTCCTTTGCGCAGAATAATATTGATGATACCCGCTCCTCCTTCTGCCTCATAACGCGCAGATGGATTGGTAATAACTTCAACGCGATCGATGGATTCAGCAGGTAAAATACGCATGGCCTCTTGGATGTTGTTCGCTAATCCAGTCGGTTTACCATCAATCAATACTTTTACGTTTTCATTTCCTCTGAGGCTGATTGTTCCTTCACTATCTACTACAACAGACGGTACATTATCCAATACATCTGCTGCAGTACCTCCTTTGACAATCATATCTTGTCCAACATTGTAGATCTTTTTATCGAGTTTGATGTCTACAGTAGAACGTTCAGCAATGACCATTACTTCTTCTAATAGTTGAGAATCATCCTGTACTTTGTGTACCCCGGTATTGGTATTTCCCTGTACAGTAATATGATGTAATTCTAAGGTTTTAAAACCAAGAAAGTCAATTTTAATATAGTAGGTTCCATCTGGAACATCAAAAGAGAAGTATCCTTTTGAATCGGTCATGGCTCCAGAAATGATATTGGAATTGCTCTCATTTTGAGCGTAAATACTTGCGTATTCTAAAGGCGTATTCGTTGCCGCCTCAATAACCGTACCGGTGACTGTACTGGTTGTCGTAGGTTGAGGGCGGTTCTGAGCTGCTGTTGTTAGTGCCGTAAAGAATACGAACAACAGCAGAAGAACTGATGAAGGCATTTGTTTTTTCATTATAGTCGTTTAGTTTACTTATCATCTACTTAGACTATAATTTTAACCATTGGTTTAATAACTATTTTGTTAAAAAAAAGTTAATCAAAGAATTTGGTGTATTTTTTCTGTAGGTCTTGCAACAATAGCTTTTGAGCCATTGACTACGACTGGACGCTCTATGATTTGCGGATGTTTCACCATGGCCTGAATGATTTCTTCATCAGAAAGGGTTTGTTTCGCAAAATTCTCCTGCCAAAACGCATCTTTGATGCGCACTAACTCAATCGGGGTGTAGTTTAATTTTTGTAAAAGCGCTTTAATGTCGTCATAACCAAGATTTGCATCCAAATATTTTATAATTTTGTAGGCTACGCCTTGTTGTTCCATAAACGCGATACTCTCTCTTGATTTACTGCAACGAGGATTGTGATAAATTGTAATCATAGTGTTAAGGTTTGTTCTCAAATATAGCAATTTTTTTGAAAAATGAAATACATCGACCAACTACTACATCAAGTAAATAGGAAGAAAACCCTATATTATCTTCCGTTTACCTTCTTTTATTTGATGATTATGTTTGTAAACTGGCTGGTTACAAAATATTCTTCGGTCTCAACTCAAGAATTAATTCATTCTCAAATTGAGATATTGGGGAAAAACGGGGCTTTCTTGCAGTTGATTTTTCCTTTTGCTATCTTTTTGGTATTGTTAGCTTTATGGGTCTTGTTTGTACATAAACAATCCCTGGTAAGCCTGACAACATCCCGCATGAAAATAGACCTCAAGCGATTTGGATTCGCCTTTGGCTGTCAAACCGCTTTGATTATACTGAGTTTTAGTATCAGCTATCTCTTGAATCCCTCCCACTTTGAATTTAACTTTAATCCAACCGCATTTCTAGGCTTTCTGGTCATTGCCCTAATTTTTATTCCCATTCAAACGAGCTTTGAAGAGTATTTCTTTCGTGGCTATATGATGCAGGGTGTCGGTTTAGCGACTCGAAATAGAGGAATAGCCCTGATTGTAACATCTGTTGTATTCGGATTGTTACACCTTGCTAATCCTGAAGTAGAAGTATTAGGAGGCGGTATTATGGTGTATTATATCGGGACAGGTTTTTTCTTGGGGATTATGACATTAATGGATGATGGATTGGAATTAGCACTTGGTTTTCATGCAGCGAATAATTTGATTGGCGCTTTACTAGTTACCTCAAGTTGGACTGTTTTTCAAACGAATTCCCTATTTTTGAATACTACGCCTTTAGCAGCCATTTCCGTTTGGGAATTTATTTGGCAAGTAGTTGTGTTTTACCCTATTTTACTCGTTATATTCGCTAAACGATACAAGTGGACGGATTGGAAAAATCGCTTGTTGGGAAGGGTAGCTTAATCATTTTTGAATAGATAGTTATGAATCATTACGATATTCACCCTCAATTCAAATTAAATGGTGTGAGGCATACCGTTGACTCGCTCTTACGTGAGGCAAAGGCAATGCTAGCCACACAAGAGGAATATTTAGTCCAAGTAGGACAGCTGATAATTGATTGGTTTGATGAGAAGGAGTTTGTGATACAACGCACTTCAGGAACAACTGGACCACCTAAGGAAATCCACTTACCGAAAAAAGCCATGGTAGCCTCAGCAACAGCTACGGTTACTTTTTTTGACATCCCAGCGGGAAGTACAGCGCTTTTGTGTATGTCGGCTCAGTTTGTAGGTGGGAAGTTAATGTTTATTCGTGCGCTTTTATTTGGTTGGAAATTAGATATTTGTAAACCAAGCGCTCGACCATTACTGGGCAATACAACTTATTACAATTTTGTGGCCATGGTGCCCATGCAGGTGGAAAATAGCCTAAATGAACTCGATCAAATCAATACCTTGATTATCGGTGGAGCAAAAGTATCGCCAGTATTGGTACAAAAATTAATACACAAACAAACAAAAGTGTACGAAACCTATGGTATGACGGAAACGATTACCCATATGGCAGCAAAGAAAGTAGGAAACCCCTATTTTGAAGTACTCCCTCATGCAAGAATACAAACCGACGATCGCGGTTGTTTGGTTATTGATATTCCAAGTATTAGTGCCACACGTCTTATCACCAACGATTTAGTGAACCAAATTGACGACCATCGATTTGAGTGGTTGGGACGCTTTGACCATGTAATTAACAGCGGTGGTGTGAAGCTGTACCCAGAGCAAATTGAAGAAAAATTAGCAGCGAAAATACCTTCGCGCTTTTTTATTGCAGGTAAAGCAGATGATTATTTTGGTACTATTGTTGTTTTGGTGATTGAAAATAAGCCCTATGCTTTGCCAGAAGATCTCTTTGATGGTTTGGCTAAATATGAAAGACCTAAAGAAATACAATTTGTTGAACAATTTGTTGAAACGGAATCAGGTAAAGTGATTCGAAGTAAAAATGTAAACGAATAACGGGTGAAAACGATGAAAAGAATAAAGTTATATAAACGAGTACTATTGGTTATGTTGGTAGGAATAGGTCAGGTTAGTCCAAGTATGGCGCAGCAAAATAAAACGGCATTGGACAAGCAAATTACGAAAGAAAGGATGCAAGAAATTGCAAGTAAAAATCACCAGTATTACAAAGAGGGAAAAGTAGCAGATTATATTCCAGAGTTGGGAAAAGCAAATCCTGAAGCTGTCGCTTTTTCCGTTGTCAAAGCGAATGGAGAAATTATTAATGTAGGCGATGTAAAGGCTAAATTTACCATTCAGAGTATTTCGAAAGTGATTGCTTTGATGATTGCCGTACAAGAAAAAGGCGAGCAAGCGCTATATGAACGCATTGGTTATTACGGTACGGAGAAAGCCTTTAATCACTATGCCAATTTAGAAACAGCAGGAAAGCCCTTAAATCCCATGATGAATGCTGGGGCGATCCTAACAACTGCTTTTATTGAAGGAGAGGGAGATGTGGCCTATCAAAAGATTTTAGCCATGATCCGCTATATTACTAAAAATGAGTCTATAGCTATTAATCAAACGGTTTACCTTTCTGAAAAAGAAACGGGACACCGTAATCGAGGGATTTTCTACCTCTTGAAAAACAATGGATTAATTGAAGGTGAAGAAGATAAATTAGACAACTACTTTAAGCAGTGTTCGATTGAAGTAACCGCAGAAGACTTGGCGAAAATCGGCTATTTCTATGCCAATGGATGTACGCGTTTTGATGGAGATAAAACGTATTATAACCGCGATTTAGCGCGTTTAATTCAAGCGCAAATGCTCATTGCTGGTATGTATGATTTTAGCGGTGAATATGCCAGAACTGTTGGTTTACCAAGTAAGTCTGGTGTTGGAGGGGGAATTGCTGTTAGTGTGCCCAATAAAATGGGCATTGGTGTATTCAATCCCGCTTTGGATCAGCACGGAAATTCTGTGGTAGGCTATCGTATTTTATATGATTTTGTCAATCAAATGGATTTGAGTTTGTTTTAAAGATTATTAGGCGAGTGGTTGTCAATTGCATATTAACTTGAACTTGACAGTATCACAAAAATGACATAAAAAAGGCGAAGGAATTTTTCTTCGCCTTTTTTATATCATTTTTTGAACTTTTTTTTAGTTGATTTATACTATGGAGTAAATGGTTGAAGTATTGATAAAAACAGTTAAACTTAATGGTAATTCAGGTATAGTTTTTGGTCTATATTTTTGATTATTAATGTTTTAAATGTTTGGAAATGAAAAAAACCTCCTAGTTTTATTTGTGTTTTTTATTTTATCTTGTTCATCAGATGAGAATAAAATACAGCAAGAAGAATCTCTTAGGCAAACGGATCTTTTTGTATCTAGTGATATGGCTAAATCAGTGGCGCTATCTTTTTTAGAAAACGCTCAAAAGGAATACAAACAAAATCAATCAGCTGATTTTGTTCCTGTTTCTGGCTTTGAAGACCATGAGATTGATCAAGTAATAGTTGTACGTGATGAGAAGAACGTTGTAATTCTTTATGTAGTTACTTTTCTGCCTAAAGGTTACATTGTAGTTTCGGCTACTAAAAAAGAAATGCCTGTGTTAGGCTACGCAATAGATGTCAATTTTGATGTTGATAATTTGCCATTAGGCCTTGCTGATTGGTTTATTAATCGGATAGAAAAGATTCAGTTCTTAAACTACTCAGAAGGAATGGAAATACCTTCCAATGTAAGGGAAGAATGGGATAGAAATATTCCTATTGAAGGAGATGAAAATCCACCTTATTCAGCAGAACCTCTATATAATGAAGTATCGCCTTTGTTGCAAACGTTATGGGGACAAGGAAGAGGATATACTAATTATACTCCAGAATTGAATTGTGATGGTCAATTAAAAAGAGCTCCTACAGGCTGTGTTGCAACTGCTGTTGCACAAGTGATGCGATACCATGAATTTCCTCATTTTTATCATTGGCAAATAATGCCAAATATGATGTTTAACTATACTGATCAAGGAGCTAATGAGGTTTCAAAATTAATGAGTGATATTGGGATTTATGTGGGGATGGATTATGATTGTAATGAATCAGGAGCTCAAACAAGTAAGGTAGTAGATGTGTTAGTAAACAAATTTAGTTATGCAACTTCAGTATCATTTATTGATTACAATTCTGATATTTTAGCTTTAGAATTAACAAATAATAGACCTGTAATTTTATCTGGTAAACATAGTAAGAGGAAAACAGGATCTTGGATTTTTGAGAAAACGACGTATGGAGAAGGACACGCTTGGGTTTGTGATGGCTTTAGAGAAACAATATATAGAACAGTGCATGATGCAGGCACTCGCTATGAACGAGTTACCTCTACTCCAGGAGGAAAATTTCCCATATGAATTGGGGATGGAATGGGATAGGTAATGAGACTGACTCTAATAACAAGGGTTGGTTTAGATATGATGACTTTGAAATAAAAGGAGTCAGTGGTAATGATGGAGAAAATTTAAATTTTCAGTATAAAAGGAAAATGATTATTGGTATAAAACCTTAACGTGATGAAGAGTGTATTTTTACTACTAAGTTTGTTTTTTCTAAGTGGGTGTGTAAACGATAATGACAATAATTTTAGTACCAATATTGATTTACTTTTTCTCTTAGAATACAAAAATATAAAAGGCGAAGATTTATTAAATCCATTGACAGTAGGAGGATGGAACAAAGAGGAAATTAGCATTTTTAGCGTTGATGAATATGGATATTCTCTTCCTATAGCGAATGAGAAAACGGAGCACTTTGTAAAAGCAATAGAAGATTGGAATGAAAAAAAATATTGTATCTGGTTTATTTACAGTCAGTTTATAAATAAAGAAACAAAGAGTATTGTCTATATAGTTTTACCCAATGGGGACACAGATAAAATTGAAGTTTGGGCAACTAGAGGCAGAAATAGTTTGGTAAAAGACAAGCTGTTTTATAATGACGTATTAGTCTGGGATCAATCGCATCAAGATAATTGGGTTACAATTATTAAGTAAAGACATAAAAAAACCACGAGCATCGCTCGTGGTTTTTTTTTATTTTTCTTCTAAAAGAATTAGAATTGCTCTCTACCAGAGAAGTGGAATGCACCTTCGATTGCTGCATTTTCGTCGCTGTCAGATCCGTGAACAGCATTTTCTCCAATTGATTTAGCGTATTTTTTACGGATTGTACCTTCAGCTGCTTCAGCAGGATTAGTAGCTCCGATTAATTTTCTGAAATCTTCAACAGCGTTATCTTTTTCTAAAATAGCTGCTACGATTGGTCCTCTTGACATGAATTCAACTAATTCTCCATAGAAAGGTCTCTCAGCGTGTACTTCGTAGAATTTTTGTGCGTCTCTAACTGTTAATTGAGTTAACTTCATAGAAACAATTTTAAATCCTGCTTCTGTAATCATGTTAAGGATTCCACCGATGTGACCTGCTTCTACTGCGTCAGGTTTAATCATTGTAAAAGTTCTGTTCGTTGCCATTTGTTCTAAAATTAAATTTTTTGCAAAAATAGACTTTTATGTCTAATATATTGTATTTTAATTCAAAATCTTCACATTCAAAGTAAAGTAATTGCTTTAAGCGGTCGGAATATCCAATAAACGCTGAGCTAGATCGATCATTTCAGGTGTCCCCGTATGTTTTTTCGGTTCATCTGAAAGCTTAACCACATCGGTCCAAGGGCCTCCTTCTGGATAGGCTTGGGTCATTTTGATCACAATATTCAAGGCAGGTAATCCCGCATCATTGGTGAAATCTGTTCCAATTCCAAAGGACATGCCAATGCGATTCTTACAATAAGTCGCAATGCGCTCTACTTTTTCGGGATTCAGACCATCGGAAAAGATAATTGTTTTCGATAGGGGATCGATATTCATCTTTTTGTAGTGTTCAATAGTTTGGTTGGCAAAATCAATTGGATCTCCGCTGTCGTGGCGTACTCCATCAAATAGCTTGGCAAATTTTTTGTCAAACGACTCAAAGAAAACTTTACTAGTATAGGTGTCTGTCAAAGCGATTCCTAAATCTCCTCTATAGGTGTCCACCCAATGTTCCAATCCCATAGAATTAGCCATTTTAAAGCCGTATTTAGCCGCGTGAAACATAAACCATTCATGGGCATGAGTTCCAATGGGTTTTGTGCCGTATTTCATCGCTAAGTGCACGTTGCTCGTCCCAATAAACGTACCGCCACCATATTGTTGTAGGGTTTCTACAACCACTTGATGTACAGCATACGAATGTCGACGTCTTGTACCAAATTCAGCAATGGTAATGCCTAGTTTTTTGTAGTTTTCGATTTTCTCTTTGGTCTTTGCGCGAATGATGTCATCTGATTCACGTACCAATCCTGTCAATTTGTAATACAATTCACAGATGATTGACATCAACGGTACTTCCCAAAGAATGGCTCGATACCAATAGCCTTTGATAGCCACTTCTAAGTCTTCGCCGTCTTGGGTGATCTCTACTTCAGATGGATCGAAGTGGTAGCCTTGTAAAAAATCCAAATAGGTCGGATCCAAATAGGGACAAGTCACTTGTAGAAAAGCCTTCTCTTGTTTCGTTAATTTGAGTTTTGCCATTTCATCTACCGCAAGACGTAGTGCCTCCGCAAATCCTGGAGGGTATTTATGTTGACCGCGATTGATGAAAATATAGGCTGCTTTTGCATAGGGAAATTGTTTAATTACCGCATGCTGCATTGTGAATTTATAAAAGTCATTATCTAAAATAGAGGGAATAACTTGTGGAGAATGTAGTGTTTCCATAGCATTATTGGGTTAATCGATCGACTTGTACATCAGATTAAAGCGCAAAGATACAAGATACGAAAAGTGGTAAGGAAATATCTTAAAATAGAGATAAAAAAACAAACCCGCTGTTAAATGAGATAAAAGCGGGTTGATTTAGGTTATTTATTCAAAGGATTGCAAGGATACGAGTTTCGTATACGTGCCATTTTGTTTCATTAATTCGTCATGGGTGCCTTGTTCCACAATTTTACCTTTTTGCATGACAACGATTAGGTCGGCATTTTGAACGGTGGATAAACGGTGAGCAATAACGAGTGACGTTCGGTTTTTCATCATATTCTCTAATGCATCTTGAACGAGTTTCTCGCTTTCGGTATCCAAAGCGGAAGTTGCCTCATCAAGTACCATGATCGGCGGGTTTTTTAATACCGCTCTAGCAATGGATAAACGCTGCTTTTGTCCTCCAGATAACTTACTACCCGAATCTCCAATATTTGTGTTTATTCCTTGTGGGAGGTCTTTGATAAATTCATAGGCATTGGCTACTTTCAGTGCTTCGATGATCTCTTCATCTGTTGCATGTTCATTCCCCAATAGCATATTTGCTTTAATAGAATCATTAAACAAAATACTGTCTTGGGTAACTAATCCAATTAAGTTTCGCAAGCTGTGTAAGTCCAAGTTGCGGATGTCTTCGTTGTCAATCTTAATGGCTCCTGTATTGATATCCCAAAAACGAGTCAATAAGTTCGCTAACGTACTCTTTCCACTTCCTGATTGTCCTACTAAAGCTACGGATTTTCCTTTGGGAATCGTCAAGCTAAAGTCTTTCAATACCAGGTCCTCTTCGTATTTGAAGCTGATATTCTCAATGCTGATTTTATCGTCAAAACGCTCTTTTTGAATGGCGTTCTCTGGGCTTGTAATTGGATTTTTCTCTTCCAACACTTCCAATACGCGTTCGGCTGCAGCATTTCCACGTTTTAGTGAATAAGACGCTTTTGACATCGCTTTGGCTGGCGTTAAAATATTGTACGCCATTCCGATATACGCAATAAAAGAAGCACCTGTAAGGGTTCCTTCTCCTAGTACTAAATGTCCTCCATAAACCAACAAAACTGCAATTGTCACAATGCCTAAAAACTCACTCAAAGGAGAAGATAAGTTTTGGCGATTTAAAATCGTATTATTTAATTCATAGAAGGATTGCGTTGAATCTTGAAATTTTTTATTGAAGTTTTTCTCCGCATTAAAACTCTTGATGACTTTTAATCCCGATAGAGATTCTTCGATAATCGACAGAAAGTATCCTTGTTCTGCAGATGCTTTTTGCGAGCTGCGTTTTAGGGTTTTTCCAACTCTGGAAATGATAATCCCTGAAATGGGTACGAATACAAAAACAAATAAAGTCAATTCTGTACTGATGGCAAACATGGCAATAATCGTAAAAACAATCGTCAGCGGTTCTCGAACGACCACTTCGAGTATAGACAAGAAGGAGTGTTGAATTTCCAATACATCTGAAGTAATTCTCGAAATTACATCTCCTTTGCGTTTTTCAGAAAAGAAAGACAAGGGTAAATCCACTGCTTTTTTGTACATCGCATTGCGAATGTCTTTTAATACCCCATTGCGCAGGAAGGTAATGAAGTACATCGCCCAATAGTTAAACAAGTTTTTGAGTAAGAAGATCGAAATGACAACAAAGGCCATGATCATCAAGGTATCCTGTGCGCCGTGTTCTGCTGTATATTGGGTTAAGAAATACGACATATAGTCTTCTAAATAATTTTTTAGATGACCAATACCGGTATAAATGGGCTCTTCTGTCACCTTTTTTCCATCGCCAAATAGGATCGTCAGCATGGGAATTAGGGCTAAAAAGCCTAATGCACTAAAAAGAGCATAGAGGATATTGAAAAAAACATTCAGATAAGCGTAAGATTTATACGGCTTAGCGAAGTGGATAATCTTTTTAAAATATTCGTTCATATTTGTTCCAGATAAAAAAGCAAAAATAAAGAAAAGACTGGTTTTTTTACCAGTCTTTTCTATGCTGTTTAGTTCAGTTTCATTTCGTCTATGATCGCTTGGATCTTATCCGTTAAAAGTTGTTCCACTTCTTTGATGTCTTCCAATCGGTCCAACCATTCGTTGACGCTGAAGTAGAATTTTATTTTTGGTTCCGTTCCACTTGGACGGGCCGCTATTTTTGTACCATCTTCCAGGTAGTAAATCAATACGTTAGACTTGGGAATGTTGATGACTTCCGTATCACCTGTGATCAAGTTTTTCGCTTGGCTTGTTTGGTAGTCTTCCACACAAACGACGCGTTGTCCAATAATTTCTGTTAAGGGGTTTTCGCGTAGTTCCACCATCATTTGTTTGATTTCAGCAGCTCCAGAGATTCCTTTTTTTACAAGGGAAATCAAGTGCTCTTTGTAGTAACGATGGTCGATGTATAGATTCATTAATTCTTGATAGAATGAACTTCCTGAAGCTTTTGCTAAGGCGGCAATTTCACAAACCAATAGGGCAGAAGCCACGGCATCTTTGTCGCGTACTTTATCCCCTACCATATAACCGAAGCTCTCTTCACCACCACCAATAAACTGTTGGTTTGGAAATTCTTTGATGAATTTGGCAATCCATTTGAACCCTGTTAATCCCACCTTGCACTCTACGCCATAGCTTTCGGCTAAATCCAACATCATAGGAGTAGAAACAATCGTAGAACCAATAAATTCATTTCCAGTAAACCCGCGGTTGACTTTCCATTGTTCCAATAGGAATCCCGTCATCATCACCATGGTTTGGTTTCCATTTAATAAAATCATTTGGCCATCTAAGTCGCGAACTCCAATACCAATACGGTCTGAATCTGGATCTGTACCAATGACAATATCAGCACCTTTTTCCTCTGCCAACGCCAACGCCATAGTCAAGGCTTCTGGCTCTTCTGGATTGGGCGATTGAACCGTAGGGAAATCTCCATTGGGCTCTTCTTGTTCTTTTACAATGTAAACATGGTTATATCCTGCTTCTTGTAAAGTTCTAGGAATCAGTTTGATCGATGTTCCGTGAAGCGATGTATAGGCGATTTTTAAACCATCTTTAACTGTTTGTGGTGTATTGAAACTAGCATTTTCAATTGTCGATTGAATAAAAGCCTGATCCAATTCTTCACCTACTGTTGTGATTAAGGCGTCATTTCCAGCAAAATTAACTTGTTCGTAGGTCAAGTGATTAATTTCGTCAATGACAGCGCCATCTTCAGGGGGTACAATTTGCCCACCATCAGACCAATATACTTTATATCCGTTGTATTCTGGGGGATTGTGAGAAGCGGTTAATACAATACCCGCTTGACAACCGTAGTAACGAACGGCAAATGATAATTCAGGTGTAGGTCGCATATCGCCAAATAAGTAAACCTGAATACCATTGGCTGTAAATACATCAGCTACTACCTTGGCTAAGGTTTGACTGTTGTGACGACAGTCGTAGTTAATCGCTACTTTTAAAGGTTGATTAGGAAAAGATTTTTTAATAAAATTAGATAACCCTTGGGTGTTTTTTCCTAAGGTATATTTATTGATGCGGTTGGTTCCCACACCCATAATTCCGCGCATTCCACCTGTACCAAATTCTAAGTTTTTGTAAAAACTATCTTGTAAAAGCACAGGATCTTGGTCAAGTAATTGTTGAACAATTGTTTGCGTTTCTTTGTCAAAGGGGGCTGTTAACCATTGTTCTACCTTTGCTAAAATTTCTTTTTCTATTTGCATCTTCTTTTAATTTAGCGTTTGTTTAAACCGCTGTATGCAGCAATTTTATATCGACTCGTATTTGATTTTGTTTGTAAAATTAGTTCGCCCAAAAAGCCTGCCAAGAACAATTGCGTTCCGATAATCATCATGGCTAACGCAATGTAAAACCAAGGGTCTTGTGTAACCAAGATCGCAGGTTTATTTTGGTATAATTTGATTAGTTTATTAGCGCCAATCCAACAGGCAGCTAAAAAACCAATGATGGACGTAACAACCCCTAAGCTACCAAAAAGATGCATGGGGCGTTTGCCAAATTTAGATAAAAACCAAATGGTGATTAAATCCAAAAAGCCATAAATAAAACGGCTCATGCCAAACTTTGTTGTGCCGTATTTTCTCGCTTGATGTTGAACGACCTTTTCTCCAATCTTGTCGAAACCTTCGTTTTTTGCAAGCACAGGAATATAGCGGTGCATTTCTCCAGAAACTTCAATGTTCTTGATCACCTCCTGACGATAGGCTTTTAGCCCACAGTTAAAGTCATTTAAATGTACCCCTGAAGTTTTACGCGCTGCCCAATTGAATAATTTAGAAGGTAGATTTTTGGAGATGACCGAATCATATCGCTTTTTCTTCCATCCCGAAACCATATCAAAGTGCTCTTGTGTGATCATGCGATACAATTCAGGTATTTCATCCGGACTATCCTGTAAATCGGCATCCATTGTAATGACTACATCACCCACTGCTTGAGCAAATCCCGCATGTAAAGCCTGTGATTTCCCAAAATTTCGCTGAAATTTAATCCCTTTTACACTATCGTCTTTTTCAGATAAAGTGCTGATGATCTCCCAAGATTGATCTGTACTACCATCATCAACAAATAAAATCTCATAGGTATAGCCATTTTCTTGCATAACCCTGCGAATCCAAGTGTATAACTCAGGGAGAGATTCTGCTTCGTTGAGCAAGGGAATAACAAGGGATAGATTTATATTCATGCTTTATTTATTGATCTTTAGCAGCTGTTTCTTCTTGTTCCACAACAGGCGCAGGATTGGTAAATTCCGATTTATTTTTGAAAATGGCTGCTAACAACAATCCTAAAATTGAATTTCTCAAAATACTACCCGCCCACATAAAAAGTTGAGATTTTGGCTCAAATTGATTTAGTTCTTTGGCCTTAGCAAATTGTTCATCAATTTGCGATTGGGGTAAACCAGAGTTGTTCAGTGTTTCCACTAACATATCATTTAAAACTTTGTTGATAACGTCTTTAGCTGATGGATCTACTAATTGGAATAGTATATTGTACATCGCAAAATTAACGGTAACCCCTATAGCAATCATAATTAAAAAAGGCGTAAAGGCTTCTCGAAAAGTTAAATATCCTCCCATTCTTCGTTTCGCTGCAAATACGCAGAGTACCCCAATAATAATGATAATGGCCATATTGAAAAAGCCGACAAATTTATTGGCAAATAGCGTCTGGTCAGTGAAAAATAAGGTACAGTTGAATAGGATGTAGTAAATCGCTAGTACAATCCCAAATGTTATGCCTACTTTGTTGAGAGGGTTCTTCATCAGTGTTTCAAAAAAATGTAAGTTACAAATATACTAAAATCCCCTTTTAGTTTGGTGCGATCTGGGAATAAAGGTGCAAGATAGGTAAAGCAGTGGGGATTTTAGCTAGATACCGCTTGTTTTAGCGAGAAAAGGTGAAAGCAAAGAGGAAAAATAGTGCGCGAAAGACTCCTTTTTTACCTGCTTTCTTTTTGCTAGTTTTACAGGTAGAAAAGCAATATTTATCCAGTAATAATTAAGGTATGAGTGTACTGTTTATCAAAAATATGGTGTGTAATCGCTGTATCTTTATGGTTCAAAAGGAAATTGAGCAATTGGATTTGAGGATGATATCGATCAAACTTGGTGAAGTAGAGTTAGAAGGAGAACTAAGTGTGACTGAAAAAGAAAGAGTAGGACAGGCCTTAATTGCCTTGGGTTTTGAGCTGATTGACGATAAAAAAAGTCAATTGATTACGCGTATTAAAACGCGTATTGTTGAACTGGTGCACTATCAAAATAATGAGTTGAACATGAATTTATCCGATTTGTTAAGCAAGGAATTCGGACATGATTACAACTATCTTTCTACTTTGTTTTCTGAAATTGAAGGCAAAACCATAGAGAAGTATGTTATTGCACAAAAGATTGAAAAAATCAAAGAACTATTGGTGTATGATGAACTGTCTCTCAGTGAAATTGCCCATCAACTCAACTATTCAAGTGTGGCCTATTTGAGTAATCAGTTTAAGAAAGTTACCGGATTAACACCGAGTCACTTTAAGAAAATAGGAGAGAAGAAAAGAAAATCACTAGATGAAGTATAAGTAAAAGTTACAAATAAAACCAGAAATTACATAACAGTTTACTAGGCAAGAGTGCTCAAATTTGTACCATACAAATACCATAGCATTATGACCAATACTAGTAAACATAAAATAGTATACCTACCCATAGAACAAGTGAACAGTGAGCACTGTGCATTAGTGGTAGAAAAAGGATTAACTCAAGTTAAGGGAGTAGCATCCGCTAAAGTAGAACTCAACAACCAACGCGTAGCTCTTTCCATTTCAGATCCTGAAGTACTTGGACAAGCAGCGAAAAAAGTACGCGACTTGGGGTATGATGTACCCACAATCAAACAAACCTTTCCCGTTTTAGGCATGACCTGTGCTTCTTGTGCTGGAAGTGCAGAGAGCATTGTCAGCTTTGAAGAAGGGGTTATCGATGCAGCAGTGAATTTTGCTACAGCTAATTTAACCGTAGAATATATCCCTGGCTTAACTGATGTCGTTCAACTCCAGAAGGCATTGCAAGGAGCAGGCTACGATTTGTTGGTGGTTGATGAAGCCGAACAACAAGAATCATTAGAGGCAATTCACGCCGAAAAATTTAAACAATTAAAGCGCAAAACTTGGGGAGCCGTTCTGTTATCGATCCCTGTAGTGATCATCGGAATGTTCTTTATGAATATGCCCTATGGCAATGAAATTATGTGGTTGTTTTCCACCCCCGTCTTGTTGTATTTTGGAAAAGATTTCTTCCTTAACGCCTGGAAACAAACAAAAAATCGCTCAGCAAATATGGATACTCTTGTTGCGCTGAGTACAGGAATCGCTTATGTGTTTAGTGTATTTAATATGCTTTTTCCTGAATTTTGGGCCCGTAGAGGGTTAGAAGCACACGTTTACTTTGAAGCCGCAGCGGTAATTATTGCTTTTATTTTACTAGGCAAATTATTGGAAGAAAAAGCCAAGGGAAATACGTCTACAGCTATTAAAAAACTCATGGGGTTGCAACCCAAGACTGTATTAGTTGTTCAGGCTGATGGAACAGAAAAAGAAATTCCAATCGAAGCAGTAGAGGTAGGCGCTGTTATCTTGGTGAAGCCAGGAGAGAAAATAGCAGTAGATGGCATCGTTCGTACAGGAAATTCGTATGTAGATGAGAGCATGTTGAGTGGTGAACCTGTACCAGTATTGAAAAAAGCAGGAGAAAAAGTTTTTGCAGGAACGATTAACCAAAAAGGAAGTTTTCAGTTTGAAGCGGTTAAGGTAGGGAAAGAAACCATGCTGGCGCAAATTATTCGCATGGTACAAGACGCCCAAGGAAGTAAAGCTCCTGTACAAAAATTAGTAGATAAAATTGCGGGAATATTTGTACCCATTGTCATTGGGATTGCAATATTGACTTTTATTTTGTGGCTAGTGCTCGGTGGTGAACACGGCGTGGTACAAGGATTATTAGCTGCTGTAACGGTATTGGTTATCGCCTGTCCCTGTGCTTTGGGACTAGCAACGCCAACGGCCATTATGGTGGGTGTTGGTAAAGGAGCAGAAAACGGCATTTTAATTAAAGACGCAGAAAGTTTAGAACGAGCCAAAAGTGTGTCGGCTATTGTATTGGATAAAACAGGAACTATTACGGAAGGAAAACCACAAGTGACTGGTGTGAAGTGGCTAGACAATCATGACGCGAGAAAAGATGTCTTACTCAGTATTGAGAAACAATCTGAACATCCCTTAGCCGAAGCAGTTGTTACTTACTTCAAAGGAGAAGAATCAACTGGGATTACGGCCTTTGATAGCATAACTGGAAAAGGAGCTAAAGCAGATTATCAAGGGGAAACCTATGTTGTAGGAAATAAAAAACTTTTACAAGAGAATCAGATTACCATTGCTTCAATATTGCAACAACAAGCCGATCAATGGGGAAGAGAATCTAAAACAGTCATTTGGTTTGCCAACAGCCAACAAGCCTTAGCAGTACTTGCTATCTCGGATCAAATCAAGCAAACTTCCGTACAGGCCATTCAAGAACTACAAACCATGGGCATTCAATTGTATATGCTAACTGGAGATAATGAAGCAACGGCTCAGGCGATCGCCAAGCAAACGGGAATTCAGCACTATAAAGCAGAAGTATTACCCCAAGAGAAAGCTGATTTTGTCAAAGCGTTGCAACAACAAGGTAAAGTAGTGGCTATGGTGGGCGATGGAATTAACGATAGTACCGCTTTAGCAACAGCCGATGTGAGTATTGCGATGGGAAAAGGAAGTGATATTGCCATGGATGTTGCTAAAATGACGATCATCTCGTCAGATCTGACCAAAATTCCACAGGCCATTCGCTTATCTAAGCAAACGGTAAATACAATCAAGCAAAACTTGTTTTGGGCCTTTATCTACAACTTAATTGGTATTCCTATTGCGGCCGGAATCTTATACTCCGTGAATGGTTTCTTGTTAAACCCCATGATTGCTGGAGCTGCTATGGCACTAAGTAGCGTGAGTGTAGTGAGTAATAGTTTGCGCTTAAAATGGAAAAAATAAAAAGAGAAATTTCACAAAAGATGACAAGAATAGTATAACAACTTACCAACTAAAAACAAAGAACTTTGTTAGTAATAATAATCAATAAAAAATAAATACCATGGATCATACAATCAATAAATTCAAGACCAATTTAAATTGCTCAAGCTGTGTAGGAAAAGTTACAGCAGACTTAAACGAAGCCCTAGGAGAGGGACAATGGACGGTCGATACCTCCGTAAGTGATAAAATTCTAACAGTAAACAATGCTACTGTCACTGCAGAGGAAGTCGTAAACATCATCAAGAAAAAAGGATTCAAAGCAGAAAGCCTTTAATGGTGAATGGTGAGTAGTGAGTAGTGAGTAGTGAGTAGTGAGTAGTGAGTAGTGAGTAGTGAGTAGTGAGAAGGGAGAAGGGAGACCACTTACCATTCACCACTTACCTCTCACCACTTACCTCTCACCACTTACCTCTCACCACTTACCACTTACCTTTCACTAAAAAAAACAAAAAAAGATTTGTAAATACAAATTAAATTGTAAATTTGCATGCTTAAATAAAATAAGTATAACCCAAAAGTTATTTGACGTTTACACCTTTCTTGAGAACAGAAAGCTTCGGAATAGAGAATAGCTCAATTTTTTAAAATAGATTTATCATGAAAAAAGGTATTCACCCAGAAAATTACAGATTAGTAGCATTTAAAGATATGTCAAATGAAGACGTATTCATTACAAAATCAACAGTTGAAACAAAAGAAACAATTGAAGTTGATGGAGTAGAATACCCAGTGTTTAAAATGGAGATCTCTCGTACATCTCACCCTTTCTACACAGGTAAATCTAAACTTATCGATACTGCAGGACGTATTGATAAATTTAAAAGCAAATATGCTAAATTCAACAAATAGTCTGAATTTATTTACAATAACAAAAACCTTCCAAGTAATTGGAAGGTTTTTTTGTATATCTAGGAGGGAGATTGTGATTTTTAGACGGGATTCTCTTAACTTTGAATAATCTATGAATTGATATGTATTGTTATGAATTATATTTTATTTGACGGGGAGGTAAGAAATGCCCTATTGCCTTTTACTTTTACAAGACCTGTAGCCGATATACGCGTAGGGATTTTAACCATTCGTGAAAAATGGGAGAAATATTTGGGGTATACTACCACTACGGTGACAGAGGAATACTTAGAAGCGAAGTTCCCTATGGTCGAAGCGGAACAAAACATTATGATTAATAGTGCGTTCTTGCCTACAGCGGAATTAGTAGAGCGAATTCAAGCGTTACAGCCGAATCAAGCGATTGGTTATCAGGAAGATATTGTTGCTTTTTTTACAGAAGAAGAACAAGAAGAAATTGACTTTGACGACTATGAAATCGTTGATTTTACAGCCTCCTTAATTAAAATCGCACACAAATGGGATATTTTTCAGTATAATGATGCGGCAATTCGTCAGGATTACGTCTTGTTAACAGAAGATCGTACTTCAGAACCGATTCCGTCAACAGTACAAGTAATTGGCGCAGAGCACGTCTTTATTGAAGAAGGAGCCGTGTTGAACTTCGTGACGCTAAATGCAACAACAGGTCCTATTTATATTGGCAAAAATACCGAAATCATGGAAGGAGCGATCATCCGTGGGCCTTTTGCCCTCTGTGAAGGCGCTCAAGTAAAAATGGGAGCCAAAATTTATGGTGCAACAACGGTTGGACCTGAGTGTAGAGTAGGAGGGGAAGTAAGCAATTCAGTACTATTCGGATACACCAACAAAGGACATGATGGATTTTTAGGGAATTCCGTTTTAGGCGAATGGTGTAATCTAGGTGCTGATACGAATAATTCTAACCTGAAAAATAACTATGCCGCAGTAAAATTGTGGAATTACGAAATCAATGCACAAGAAAATACGGGATTACAATTCTGTGGATTAATGATGGGGGATCACAGTAAAAGTGGAATCAATACCATGTTTAATACAGGAACCGTAGTCGGAGTAGCATGTAGCGTTTTTGGTGGCGGTTTTCCTAAAACGTTTTTACCAAGCTTTACTTGGGGGGGTAAAGATTTAGATGATGTATATGATGTGTCAAAAGCTATCGAAACCATGAAAATTGTCATGAGTCGCCGTCATATTGAATGGACACAAGAAGAAGAAAATATTATTCGTTACTTGGCAGAAGAAAATCGCTTGGAGCGCTTTCAAGCAAAGCTAGGAAGATAATTGGTGATTGGTGAATAGTGATTGGTGACAAGTGAAACGTGAAAAATAATTTTTATAATAATCCATTCACATAATAAACACAAAAAGACTTGGTAGCCCCAGGTCTTTTTTTAGTTTACAGTTTACCTTTAGATTTGCTAAATATAAAATTGATAATTTTATAGAAAAGAATAGTAAAAATAAAACAACCTATTCAACAAAGTGAACCAGACAGTTTAGTTTAGTGTATCGCAAACCGCGCAAAGAACAAAGAACAAAGAACAAATCGCGCAAATTCCCATCTCCCATCACTAATAGTAAGAAACAGTCTGTGGTCGGTCGTAGTTAAAGTTTGGTAAATCCATGTTGTATTGTACCGAATTCGCACGGAATACACTTCCGCCAGAATCTGGCATTGTGGGATAATACACTAAAGAAATTGTAACCTTACTAAATACGAGATAATCGTTATTTGCTACGAGTCCTAGGCTAAATCGCGAGTAGAGTTTTGGATCGAGGAGGCGATTTTTACTATCTCCAATAAATGCGCCTTCAAAGCTGAAATACGGATTAAAACGGAATCCTTTCCACTCATATGGAGCATAGGATTGCCATTGGTAGGCTAGGGAAAGTCGTTTGGTCCCTGTAATTTTTTGCGCGCGTATCCCTTGAATAACCCCTTCTACTTTTAATTCATCGCCAATGTGATCATAACGATGTGATCCCAGAACCAGTTGAGGAACGAAGAAATGTCGGAAACGCCAACTGCCCCAAACGAAGAGACGCGTAAAATAAGTTCCTTCTAATCGAAAAGCGGCCTGTTCGGTTTTTCCACCATCAAAATGACCTCCCCATTCAATATTTCCTGCAAAATACCCTAATTTGGTATAACCACCCATCGAAAAGCGAGCGCCAAAATAAGCCCTTCGCTTGTTATATCGGTCGCGCATTCCCCCCGTTAAAGCTAAGATTTTACCTACTTGAACGTCTTCAATGATATCGTAATTAAAGATAAAACGATCCTGAATATAGTTGGTAGAACTCAAACTAATAGAAGCGAGATACAAGCGTTGATCTCGGTAATAATTATAGAGATCGTATTCAGGCCCAGGGGTTTTGTGGAAATTTTCCTTGACAAAACGAAGGGAAGTACGCAAGTTGGTAATGGTTGGACTTTTGGTGTGCAACGCAATAGAATAACCTGCCCAATAGTCATAGGTATTGTATTTGATGGACTCTAAACTATACTTCATGTTTTGGTCAGGAAGTGAATCACGCCTAAACCGTTGTTGTGCACTAAACCCTCCTGCCCATTTGGCGTAAGGAGAATAAAAAGGGCGATTGAGTGAAACTCCTTTAACGTAGTTTCCCCATGCATCTTGATTAAACAAGATATTGGAGCGAATAAACGTATTCTGAATGTTGTTTACAGAATAACTGAAATAAGCTCCTTGCTTATCTTCCTTGAGTCGCTTAATATATTGAACGGTTACATCATGTCCGAAACCACCAAAATTTCGATCCGTTAACTTCAGACGCATCGAAGAAGTAGAAATAGAACCACTAGGATAAATGGTCCAAGAGTCTAGCTCTCGAATATTTACATCGACAGAATCGGGAGAAGAAGTGGGTATGGCCGTAATCATCACCCGACGCACATAGCGTTGCGTACGAATTAAACGCTCAGATTCTTTTACCTTTAAAGAGTCAAATACTTCCCCTTCTTTAAAAAGTAAGAAATTGCGTATAGTAAATTTTTTTGTCTTTAAATGCGCGCGATTTCCCCATATTTCCAAAGTTTTCTCTGGTTTTTTTAGCGAATCTTTCTCCGAATACCCAAAGGGATCAAGGGTTGTAATATTGATGTTTCGAATGATTTTTCCCTCCCCGCGATCTAAGTGTCGGTTTACCTGTACTTCTGGAGCATGAGCAACCATGCGCTTGTTGCTTTTATAAACAAGCTTATTGAATAAGCGCCCCAGTTTTGTACTCTTGTTTTTCTCCTTGAGGTTAGAAAAAATCTCCGTGGTATCCTTTTTTACCTGAAAGGGTAATTTCTTGTATTGCACACTGTCAAATTTTGGTACCGTATCTACTTTTATGATAGGTGTCGTTTGTGCACAGGTAAGCTGTACAGCAAAACAAAATAAAAATAGAAAAGAGGTTATTTTTAACATGTGGTTTTTCTCAACGGAAACTAGATTGTTACAACGGAAAAGTTAAGTATTTATTTCTAGATCTCGAATATAATCTTCGTATTCGTAGAAGAAAATTTCAAATGCTGTCATTTTTTCATTAAAAAAATCAAAAATAGTGTCCCATGTTTTTGGATTATTAATGGAAACACCCTCGAGAGAAACCCAAATACGACTGATTAATTTTCCATTTTCTAAGTAATATTCGCGTTCAAAAATAGCATCTGCTAGATGATCTTCTAATAGAATACCTTTGAGGGATTCTATTTTCTCGTAATAAATCGTTCTCTTCTCTTCATCTCGGGGTTCAATATCGAGCAGCACTTCTGCCTTTTTGTTGTCTGCGTAGAATTTAAAAGAAACATCCTTGATTTTGGTGTTGTGCAATAGCCACTTTCTTGGATACGTTTCAGCAAACTGAATCCAGAATTCTTTTTTTATTCTTTTAGCATCTTCTTTACTATACATTGTTGATAAAGTCGTAAATTTAGGTATATGTTAATTTGATAAAGCAAAGCTATGACTTTTGATTCTTTTTTGCATAAGATAGAGCAAATTAAAGGTGCAAAACCTGTTGGAATTGATGCACATCGCTTGATGATCCCCATAGAAAGGATCCCTTATTTATATGCAGAAGATTTTAGGGCATACAATCCAAAGGAGTCTGCGGTTATGATGTTGCTGTATCCCAAAGGACAAGAAACCTATGTTTTATTAATTGAACGTGCAACGTACAAAGGGGTTCATTCTGGGCAAGTGGGGTTTCCTGGAGGAAAATACGAACTTGATGATCGGGATCTTCAACAAACAGCCTTGAGAGAAACCCAAGAAGAAGTGGGGATTATTGAACAAGATATTCAAATTATTCAGCCGTTTACCAAGATTTATATTCCACCGAGTAATTTTTATGTGCAACCGTATTTGGGTATTGCGCAAAAAGAGCTGTTGTTTATTCCTGATGCGTTTGAAGTGGCAAATATTATTGAATTGCCGTTGCATGTTTTACTCCAAGATCAAATTGTCAAAGAGGTGGAGATGAAAACAAGCTATGCCGCTTGGACGCACGTACCTGCGTTTATTTACAACAACTACACGATATGGGGAGCAACAGCTATGATGTTGAGTGAACTCAAGGAAACGCTAAAAAATGCACTAAAAACATATACGTAGGACGTAATTAGCAAATTTTAACCTAATGCAACTAGTAAAAAGCATTAAATTTGTAATTCATTAATCAGGATGTAGGAGTATGGGATTATTCAAGAGGAATCCATTTGGCCATATACTATGGCTAAAAAAATGGATCATTCGAACGTTTGGTTTCTTAACACACCAACGATTTAGAGGGTTTAACGACTTGCAAATCGAAGGTTCAGAAATTTTACGCCGTTTACCCGATAAAAATGTATTGTTTATTTCGAATCACCAAACGTATTTTGCCGATGTAGTGGCCATGTACCACGTGTTTAATGCCAGTTTGAAAGGACGAGATAATTCGATTAAGAATATTATGTATATCTGGAAGCCCAAGCTAAATTTGTACTATGTCGCTGCGGCAGAAACAATGAAAGCTGGCCTTTTACCTCGTATTTTGGCTTATGTTGGAGCCGTACAAGTCGATCGTACCTGGAGAAGTAAGGGGGTCGATATAGATGAAAAACGCGAAGTTAATCAAGACCAAGTAGAAAATATTAAAATCGCTTTAGACGATGGGTGGGTGATTACTTTTCCACAGGGAACAACTAAATCGTTTAAACCCATTCGAAAGGGAACAGCCCATATTATCAAAAACTACAAGCCTATTGTCGTTCCTATTGTTATTGATGGATTTCGACGCTCTTTTGACAAAAAGGGACTACACCTAAAAAAGAAGGGCATTTTGCAGTCCATGGTCATCAAAGAACCGCTGGAAATTGATTATGAAAATAGCAGTATTGACCAAATTGTCGAGCAAATTGAAATGGCCATCGAACAACATTCGTCTTTCCTAAAAGTGGTTCCACAAGAGTTTGTGGAAGAACAAACCGCACTAAACGAAAAGCGAACGTACGATTACTATAGTTCATCGAAAAATTACTAAAAAAATAAGGAGGTATAAAAAAAGGTCATCCCACGGGATGACCTTTTTTTATTTTAGTAGGATGAACTACCATTGTGATATGGGTAAAGACTACTGCTGTCAATGCTATTTTGGAAAATAGGATTGTCTTCCATCTTTCCTTTCTTCACCTTACTTGTTAGTTCAAAAATAACTGTATTCGTATCCGTTGATACACGTTGGATTGTTAGGTTGTTTTTTTGGATCGTACAAACAAAGTAAGACGACTCATCATAGCTGTAAGCGTTATATGAATCTCCCCAAGTTCTCAGTGCCACTGTCCCCTCAACAAAACGACCTTCTTCAAATCTACCGCGGTATTTTTCTTTCCCATTTTCATAGTAAATACACGGACCATGTAGAGCGTAATTTTTCGTGCCATATTGGTAAACTAACGCTTCATCTTCGTTGTAAAAACTTTCTTGAGTCGAATCATCAGCCAATAATTTTTTCTCATACGTTAAGGTTCCCGTATAGGTGTTGATTGATTTTTCATAGGTAATTACACTTTCTTCATACGTAGAATATACATTGCTGTCATATCCAAATTCAATGTAGGTTCCTTTGTATGGATAGCCATCGCGGTATTCTAAAGTGGCGATACTCTCACCTGCTTCATCGTAGAAGTGTGTTGGTCCACTTAACTCCCCATTTTCATAGCTCTTAGAAGACTGTAAATAGGCTTCGTTATACGTTTCTTCTTTTACAATCTCTCCTGCTTTGTAATAGGTTTTGCTTGCAATGTATTCGGAATATTCACTTTGATAGGTTTCAAGTCCATCTTTTAATCCCTTTTCATAGGTTGTGATGGTTGTAGAATACCCGTCGGAAGTACTTACTGTTCCCGTATACGGTTGCCCTGCTTTATACGTAGCCTTCGCTACTTGATTGCCTTCCATATCATAGAAAACACCCTGTTTGTTGTAGTCAATATCAGAAATTAAATACGGATCAATCTCATCGCTATACATCCCATTTTTATTGCCGTATTCTTTTTTGCGTATCAATTCTCCTTTGCTGTATGTGCTTGCAGAAGATACCACGTCATTTTCGAAGAATGTATAGAAAGTTCCCTCTTTTTCAACATTGTCAAAAACACCTGTTACTTTTCCTTTTGCATCGAAGTAGGTTACTTTTAGTATTGATTGATCGTAATCGTTTTTGTTGAAAATTTCTTCATTTCTTTTCGTTCCTTCTCTGGTATAGCGAATGCGTTTGGATACGCCAACAGCAGGTGTGAAAATTTCTTCTCTTAAGATCGGTTTGCTGTCATAGGTTGGATAAGCTTCATAAGAAGCACTATACGTAATTTCTCCTTTGCTATATGAAATTTTATTGCCAATCTCATCATTTGTTAGCGTGATAAAATCACCTTCAAAAGGTTCTGTATAGCCATACGTCCCTTTTTTAGATTGTAATTTACCAATGACTTTTCCTTTTTTGTCATAGTAGGTAGAACTTAATTCTGTTGCCTCTTCAAATAATTCCCCTGTAGAATAAAACGCTTTTTTTGCCACAATAAAGCCATTTTTATAGGTTGTCATGGATTCATCATCGTATAAAACGCCATTTTCTGGGCTATAACCGTCTTTGTCATAGGTTAATACGCCTTTGCTGCTGCCGTCAGGATTGAAGTATTCTATTTTTTCAATCGCGTATGAATTGTGGTAATACTTGATTGATTTAGGTAAGAATAGCGTTGCTCCTGGGTGGTATACCGTTTCCTTAACAAGCTCTCCTTTTTTGTATTCCGATAGGCTGGTTGGTGTATCTGGATTATCCCCATATTCATTGTAAAATACATAGGATCCCTCTTGATTTGTTTCCGCGCTGTATTCATCTAAATCTGCTGTATACGTAGCGATTACTTTTCCATTTGGATCATAGAAAAGTGTTGTTGCTTTAGTTGTAGTTGCCGTTGTTTTGTATTTGATTGCGCCAGATACATAAAAGTTAGCTGTTTCCGTATTAACCCCATTCACGTAGGTACTCGTCATTGTTGGACGGAAAGTATCGTAATCTAAGATAATAGATGTGCCATTTTGAATCGATCCGTCTTCGTAGTTTGCCGTGTAAAGCACTTCGCCTTTTTCATTCAAATATTGCTCCTCCAAAATATTGTTCTCCGCATCAAAAGTGAAGATGTATTTTTGGTTGGGCTGATTTTTATTAACGTAGATATATGATTCGTAGCTTCCTTCGTTAATGGCAATGTAAAAATAGGCACTTTTGTACAATTGCACCATTTTCCCATCATAAGGATAACCATTCTCGTAAGTTAACGTAAATTCTTCTTGCGTAAAAGGATCGATAGACGTAATATGGGTAGCATTGCCGTTATCGAAGAACATATCGAAATTAACCGATCCATCTTCATTGTAATAGGCCACTTTTCCGTCATATGTAATGGCATTGGTTTGATCAAAACTACCAATTCCCCTTACTTCAATTGCTTTTGTTTCTTTGTTATACGTCGTGATTTCTCTATAGCCCTCTTTGTTTTTTATGGGTTTAGAAACTCTAAATGAACTAGCCAATGCTTTGGTCGTTACTTCGTCGTATGTGTTTACCCATAAGGTATCTTTTACCGTCTGGCTGTAAATCGCAGAAGAAAATAACAAGGCAATAGGTAATAATTTTTTGTACATCGTCCTGTGTGTTTTTATTGTACAACAAATGTAGATAAAACAGCAGAAAAACAATATCACTACTTCTAGTGAATGTGATTTTTTTACAAGGGAAAATAAAAAAAGTCTTTGTAGTTGATACAAAGACTTTTAAATTATACTGATGGATTTAGTTCCTAGACTAAAGACTGTTTTTTCTTGAAAATAAGTTGGCTATTCATCAAAAAGATAGCGCTTAAAATCAGAAGAATACCCAACCATTGAATCAAAACAACTTGTTCTTGTAGGACCATATAGGCTACGGTTACGGATACGGGTAATTCAATAGAAGCGATAATACTACCCAATCCAACGCCTGTATGGGGGAATCCCATATTCAAGAAGATTGGAGGTAAAATGGTACCAAATAGGGCTAACAACAATCCCCAAGAGTAAAAAATACTCCAGTCGAAATCGCGAATACCGCTCGTATTGGTGGTAAATTGTTGATAAAAAGATAACATGATGTCCGAATTGTTCGGTCCGATCTGCGTGATGAAACAGAAAATCAAAACGATAGCGGTTGCCCCACATAGCATAAATAAGCTTCGCTTAGGTGCTGGTAAGTGATTGGCCACTACGTTTGAGGCAAACATGGTTGTTGCAAAAGAACAAGACGCCAAAAATCCGAAGATCAGTCCGCGGTAATCGAGTTCAATTTCATTGGCCAATACATTGGTTGCTAATACTGTACCAAATAAGATTAGCGCCACTGCTACAATTTTTAATAGGCTGGGGAATTGTTTGGTAACCACACTTTCAATGACCACGCCAATCCACACCGATTGCATCAGCAATACAACGGCAATAGAAGCGTCGATATAACTCACGGCCATATAGTATAAAACAGAAGTAAATCCCATGGATGTTCCCGCTAAAACTAAGTTGCGGATGTCTTTTTTACTAGCAATAGCGTCAGTGGTTTGTTTTTTGCGAATCCCATTGATGATGAACATTCCAATAAGTCCGAGTAATACTTGCGATAAGGTTACCTCAGCAGTAGTATACCCATGTGAATACGCCAGTTTTACAAACGAAGCCAACATCCCAAAACTGGATGCACCAATAGCGACTAAAAATACGCCTTTTACCAAATTCTGTTCTTTCATTGCTCTACTTTTAACGGGGCAAAGGTAGTTATTATTTTTTTGGAGGTATAGGACAAATGTCTAGGGGAAGGAAAGAAAAAAGAGGAGAATAGGGGAGCATTTTTCTTTTGTTTTTTTAAATTTAACCATGAAACAGCTAATTGTATTAGTTTTATGCGTTTTAATTCTTCTTTACAGTTTCTTTTTAAATGAAAACATTCAATAGCAGTAATTGGGATTCAACAACCGTGGTCTTTATTCAATCTCTTGTTTGGTCTAACCGAGATTTGATCCTCACTTTGCTATGTCAAGAGCGAGAAAATGAAAAAGAATGGCCGAATCGAGAGGGAGCATTTAAAACGGTTGAGGTATGGTTTAAACACTGTACTCAGTTTAAGTTGAACTTTGAGGGTGCTACCTTACAGCCGCTTTATGGATTAGCTGTTTTAGATATTTCAGCTCATGGCTGGGAGAATATCAATTTTCAAATTGCAGACGATGAAAACGATTGTATTGGTTTTTATTGTGAAGCAGTAGAGGTTTTATAGGACATGAGTCCATAGAGCCTCCATAGTGCCACCATAGTGTGTCTATTAAAAAGTCGTGTTTTAATAGACACACTATGGACGTATAAGGCAAGGAGTATGCAAACAGCTAAAAGAAGGCCCCTAGCAAAGACGAATGATTGACAGTTCTTAGTTAACAATAGATAAGGTAGATAGTAGGAGACAAAAAGAAGTGATGATAGAGGAGGAGGAGATGATATAAATAAAATCATTAGAGCAATTAACAAAGCGAGCGAAGAACAAAGAGCAAACAGCGTAAATAGCGGAGATAAAATAAAAAAGGCTGCCTCATGGAGACAGCCTTTTTTGATGGCTTATTGTATGTTTGACAAATTAGCTTGTCTTACAATTTTTCGAAATTTCGCTTTACGAAAGCCGTAAGTTCTTCGCCTTTCAATAATCCTTGTGATAATTTGGCTAAATCTAAGGCTTGATTGAAAGCCGTTGTACGTGCTGTTTCGTCTGTATTGTTCAAGATTTTAGAAGCAAATTCCGAATTGGTATTCACCACTAAGTTGTACATCTCTGGGAAATTACCCATACCGAACATACCACCACCAGACTGGCTCATTTCTTTCATACGTCGCATGAACTCCGGTTGTGTCAAGATCAATGGCGCATCTTGGCTGTCCATCGACTCTAATTTTACCGTGTATTTTTCTTTCGGTACCACTTGTTCAATAAACGATTGTAAAGACGTTTGCTCCTCTTCTGATAGTTTAGAAATTGCGTTTTCCTCTTTCTTAATCAAGTTGTTGATGTGATCTGCATCCACACGAGCGAAAGTCATTTTTTCATTGTCGCTCTCTAATTTTTGAATCAAGTGAGAAACAATAGGAGAATCCAGTACAATCACTTGGTATCCTTTTTCTTTTGCCGCAGCGATATAGCTGTGTTGCGCATCTTTGTTGGATGTATATAAAACAACGAGGTTTCCGTCTTTATCCGTTTGTAAATCTTTCGTTGCTTCTTTTAATTCTTCAATCGTATAGTACGTATTGTCTGTCGTAGGGTATAGCATAAAAGCACCTGCTTTTTCAGCGAATTTTTCTTCAGACAACATACCGTACTCTAAAACTACTTTAATGTCGTTCCACTTGCTTTCAAAATCAGCGCGGTTTTCGTTGAATAGCGATTTTAATTTATCCGCTACTTTACGCGTAATGTAGTTGGAAATTTTCTTAACATTTCCATCCGCTTGTAAATACGAACGCGATACGTTTAATGGAATATCTGGCGAATCAATCACCCCTTTCAACATTGTTAAGAAGTCAGGAACGATTCCCTCTACGTTATCCGTTACAAACACCTGATTTTGGTACAGTTGGATTCTGTCCTTTTGCATTTGCATATCTCCACTTAATTTAGGGAAATACAAAATTCCCGTTAAGTTAAATGGGTAGTCGACATTCAAGTGAATATTGAATAAAGGTTCTTCAAATTGCATCGGATACAACTCGCGGTAGAAGTTTTTGTAATCTTCTTCTGTCAAATCTGCAGGTTGTTTCGTCCAAGCAGGATTTGGGTTGTTGATGATGGTATCTACTTCTACTTTGTCCTCGCCTTCCCCTTCTTCATGTGTACCAAATTTAATTGGCACAGGCATAAATTTGTTGTACTTCGTCAATAGCTCACGAATCTTGTACTCCTCTAAAAAGTCTAACGAATCTTCCGCAATGTGAAGCACAATCTCCGTTCCTCTATCTTGCTTGTCGCTTTCTTCTAAGGTATACTCAGGGCTACCATCACACGTCCAATGTGCCGCAGGGGCATCTTTAAATGACTTGGTAATGATTTCTACTTTGTCCGCTACCATAAAAGCAGAGTAAAAACCTAATCCAAAGTGTCCAATAATCCCCGTGTCTTTGGCACTGTCCTTGTATTTTTCTAAGAACTCCTCGGCCCCAGAAAAGGCAACTTGGTTGATGTATTTCTCCACTTCCTCTTTGGTCATCCCCAATCCTTGGTCAATAATGTGGAGTTTTTTGCTGTCTTTGTCAATTTTAACCTCAATAATAGGATTGCCATATTCCACATTCGCTTCCCCAATACTCGTGAGGTGCTTTAACTTTAATGTAGCATCAGTTGCATTTGAAACTAACTCTCTCAAGAATATCTCGTGATCACTATACAAGAATTTTTTAATCAAAGGAAAGATATTCTCTACAGTAACATTAATTTTTCCAGATGTCATAATTATTTTGGTATTATTATTTTTAATATTTTTATATAGAATTAGTAGGCAAAAAAGATACCAACCCAATTCAAGATGTCAATTTGTCATTTGGAGCTTTTTTGTACACTAAAATCTTATAATAGCGAGAAAGTTTGTATTATTGTAAAAAATAGAAGAAATATTATGAAAAAGTTAGTCTTGTTAAGTTTTATTGGTTTAGCAGTAGCTTCGTGTAAACCGACGATGGATAAACAGTCCCAATATGGAATTAAAGGAGATTGGACCTTGACAAATGTTTCCCATATTGGAGGAGAGTTTGTAAAAGTTACTTCTTTCAACATCGCTGATGCTCACTGCTTTAATGGAAGTCAGTGGAAATTTGTTTCAAACAACAACACAGGTGTGGTTAGTTTAAGAGGAGGGAATTCGTGCCCTATGTTTGAAAGTAACTTTAAATGGTTTGTTAATCCAAACGGAGAATTTGAGTTCAAATTTGTCGATGCAGGATTAAAAGCTAAAAACGTTACGACAGGGTACAAGATGAAAGTTAAAAATCAAACCGCTACTAGTTTTGATTTGATTGATAATTTTTACGTAGATGGACAAGGGTATGATGTAACATATCACTTTGTAAAGAATTAAGAATCAACAACAAGAAGGTAATATTATGAGAAAAACAACTACAACCTTTTTAGCAGGAGCTCTGCTATTGGGTTCTGTATCGCTGACAAGCTGTGACTCTGTCAAAAATGCGAATAATACACAGAAAGGAGCTACAATTGGAGCTGCTGGAGGAGCCATTATCGGAGGAATCCTTGGAAATAACATCGGAAAAGGTGGAAATAGTGCTTTAGGAGCCGTATTAGGAGGAGTGATTGGTGGAGCTGCTGGTGGCGTTATTGGAAACAATATGGACAAGCAAGCGCGTCAAATTGAAGAAACCGTACCAGGTGCACAAGTAGAACGAGTAGGAGAAGGGATTAAATTAATCTTAGGCGAAAGCTCAGTTAACTTTAATCTGAATCAAGCAACCTTGACAGATAAAGCCAAACAAAACTTAGATAAATTAATCGTTGTATTCAAAGATAATCCGAATACAAACATTAGTATTTTTGGTTATACAGACAATACAGGTAGAGAAGAATACAATTTAAAATTGTCTAGACAACGCGCCAATGCAGTAAAAACGTATTTAATGCAAAATGGTGTATCAAACAAGCGTTTAGCTACTGAAGGAATGGGAATTGCTGATCCAATTGCAAGTAATGATACAGATGCAGGAAGAGCAAAAAACCGCCGCGTAGAGTTTGCTATTAAGGCAAATGAACAAATGATTATCGACGCTCAAAACGAAGCAGCTACAATGTAATTATAGGTTAACGGTTTATAAAATAAAAAAAGGGAGCATCAGCTCCCTTTTTTAGTTGCAGTCGGTACAAGTCAACGTAAAGTCTTCTTGCATCGTATACCAGTGATCCCCAGCTTTCATCTCCTTTTGTGCGGATTGAAATAAATAGGGCTGTACTTCTTCTTTGATGAATATTTTCTTTCTTATAGGTAAGTAAACCGTCATCGGTTGTTCTAAATCAAACTGTTCCTGTGTAAGGTGAATGACAAAATGGGCGTCTTCTTCAGCGGTTTCAATCGTGTATTGATCGTCTTGTGATGCCATTTTAAAACGCGCATAGGCATTGTCTTGATACGAGGGAACAATTTCAATTTTGTTTTTTATTGAATCTGTCCCTGTAATTGGACTTTTCAGTTGTAAAACAAGGTCTTTATTCGTTGTAAACAAGGTTTGATCTTCAGCTGTATGTTGTCCCTTCGAGGAATACGTCACCGTATAGCCATAGCCTGTTTTATTGCGTACAAAATGCTCGGTATCTCCATTGATGATCATCACGGATAGTCCAATTAAACTACCAATCCACAACACAAAAATAGTGATGGCCGTAATCCAAATGTACTTCATATTAGTATAGAGTAATTTTAACCCCAACAGTAACATAATAATAAAAGGTAAGAACATAATGAGACTCATGCAGGTATGCAAAATCCATCGAGGTATGTTGGGATCAATGAGAAGTTCCGGAAGATTCAATTGATTGACAATAAAACTAGTGTTGACAATGATCATAAGGTTGATAAAAAAACTAATCAACATCCCCACGACAGCAACGACAATGAAACCAATTCCAAAAATGTAGCGAATGACTTTAGCTCCCTGATTGGTTGCGCGTTGTGTTTGTGTTTTGAACTTGTCATAATCCATGGAATTGAATTTATTTGCAGTATAATCAACCCCTTCTTTAATTTTGCGTTCAATTGTTTCTATATTGACAGGCTCTCCCATCATATCCAATTTCTCACTGGTTGTTTTTGCACTGGGAATGATGATCCACAAGACAAAATACAGTAGAATACCTGTTCCGTAAAAGAAAACCAAAAAGATGAAAATTAAACGCACCCAAACCGTATCAATCTTAAAGTAATGGGCCAAGCCCGAAAGTACACCGCCTAAAATTCGACTATCCGTATCGCGAAATAATTTTTTCTCTCTATAATAGGTTTGTTCGCTGTGTTGTTGTGTCGTCGTATCATCATCTAGGGAATAATCTTCTGGACGCCCCATGATGCGAATCACTTCTTCCACATCTTCTGACGTAATGACCTGTTTGGTTGTCGTTATTTTGGAATTGAATATTTCAGCAATGCGCAATTCAATATCCTGTACCACTTCTTCTTGCTCTTCGATAGCAATAGATCGGCGAATCGCTTTGATGTATTGTTCCAAGTGTTGGAAAGCCTGCTCTTCAATGTGAAAAACTAAACCACCGATATTTATAGTTAGCGTTCTATTCATGGTCTTGATTTTTTGTGGTTATCTCTTGTACTGCATGGGCTAATTCTTCCCATGTCTCTGCTAATTCTCCTAAGAATTGTTCTCCTTTTGGTGTTAGTTTGTAATATTTTCTCGGAGGCCCTGCATTAGATTCCTCCCAGCGATAGCTTAACAAATCTCCGTTTTTGAGTCTTGTTAGTAAAGGGTATACCGTTCCTTCTACGACTAAAAGCTTTACTTTTTTAAGCTCTTCTAATATTTCAGAAGTATAATAATCGCGTTCTTTTAGAATGGATAGGATACAGAACTCTAAGATACCCTTGCGCATTTGAGCTTTTGTATTTTCACTATTCATAGGTTCAATGATTTATCTTATGCAAAGATATGGTTAAAGGCATGTACTATGTATAGCAAAGTACTTAAAATTAACTTTAGTTTAACAGTTAAGGCTAAGAGGAAAAGAAGTGAAATTAGAGGCTAACCCTCTTGTATCTTGGTTTTTACTGTGGTTTGTTGGGAGGGGATTCTAAGGATACAATATTGATTCAAAAAGGTATAAAGGACATAAGGAGGGAGGGAATAAAAGTGATAAACAAGTAAATTATGGTATAATTTTGTATATTTAGGGGAAAATAAAACAGGTACATTATGGAATTTTCAGTTTCGTCTATCAATAAATTTTTATTCTTTAAGTTGCCTTCTGCGTATTGGACAGGGGTGCGATTAAGACGTATTTCTGATACAGAAGCGACAACAACGGTTCGTCACAAATGGGCGAATCAAAATCCTTTTCGCTCGATGTATTTTGCTGTACAAGCCATGGCAGCAGAATTGTCCACAGGAGCTTTAGTGATGAAGAAAATCAGCGAAAGCGGTCAGCGTATTTCCATGTTAGTTGCGCAAAACAATTCCGTCTTTGTAAAAAAAGCAACGGGAAAAATTTCGTTTACTTGTACAGAGGGACATTTATTAGATGAGGCAATTCAAAAGGCCATTGACACCCAAGAAGGGGTGACTATTTGGATGAAATCCGTGGGAATTGACGAAAAAGGAGATGAGGTATCTACCTTTAATTTTGAATGGACCTTAAAAGTAAGAACGAAAAAATAAAGAAAAGAGAACAGAGAAATAAGAAAAAAACAGGCCATGAGAGTTTTAGTTACTGGAGCAACGGGATTAGTGGGAAAGCAGTTAGTACAGCAACTGCAAGCAAGGAATATTAAGGTTGCTTTTGTGACTACAGCGAAAGATAAATTGATGGCATTGCCAGGTTGTCAGGGATTTTTTTGGAATCCCCGTCAAGGTGAAATTGATCCAGCCTGTTTAGCAGGAGTGGAGGTTATTTTCCATCTAGCAGGGAGTTCAATTGACGGATCGTGGTCTTCCAAAGGCAAGCAGTTGATCATCCATAGTCGAGTAGAGGCATCTCAAACCCTGTATGGATTGTTGCAACGGCATCCGCATCAAGTGAAACAAGTCATTTGTGCTTCAGCTGTGGGAATATACGATACCCTTGATGTAGTACAAACTGAAGATAAGTATACACCAGCGACTAATTTTTTAGGTAAAGTGGTCCAACAATGGGAAGGAGAAAATCGACGTTTTGAAGATTTGGGTATACCCGTAGCTTTGTTGCGTATTGGTTTAGTACTATCCCGAGATGGAGGGGCTTTGCCCCATATTGAACAAATGGCAAAATACTACCTGGCCTCACCATTGGGATCGGGAAAACAATACTATTCATGGATTCACCTGACCGATTTAGTTCGTCTATTTCTCTTTGTCATGGATCACAGACTAGCAGGTGCCTTTAATGCAGTAGCTCCCCAACCCGAATCAAATAAGGCTTTTACGCGTGCACTTTGTCACGCCCTAAATCGAAAAATGATTTTACCTGCAGTTCCCACCTGGGTATTGCGCTTAGTTTTAGGCGAAAAAGCGATGCTTGTCACAGCAGGACAATATGTTAGCTGTAGTAAAGTAGAGAAATTAGATTTTTCCTTTCATTTTTCAACGTTATCCCAAGCGTTTGAAAATCTGTATGATTGATTTTTTTTTGCGCGTTGTGCTCTTTGTTCTTTATCTCACTTAGTTAATATTTGTTTTAGTGTTCGATGAATATACACTTCGTTTCTATTTGCACGGTTCGCTCTTCGTTTTTTGTTCTTTGTGATATTTATTCTTATTTAGAAGATTTTCTCATCACTCATCTCCCATCACCAATCACGAATATCTAGGATGCGACCCTTCGTTCCTTCAGGACACCGTCAATAGTAAGAAAGTTATCTTTAGTATAAAAATGAATCGTACAACCTTGTCATGCTGACGAAGGAAGCATCGCATCAGTCAATCTATACAGTTCACGGTTTAGTTTACAGTTTACCTCTCACCACTCACCATTCACCATTCACTACTCACCAAAAAAACTGTCATTATGGCATAAATAAACAGTTGGCAAAGGATTTGATTAAGAGAAAGCAATAAATAATTTAGGAAAGTAGTATGGAAAATAAAGATATAAACAAGGAAGAAGTAGAGGTAACAGCGGAAAATACGCAAGAAACTGAGACGACAACGGCAGAGACAGCATCTGTAGAAGAAGTGCTAAATGCTAAAATAGCAGAAGAGAAAGATAAGTATTTGCGTTTATTTGCAGAGTTTGAGAATTACAAACGCCGTACTTCAAAAGAGCGTTTAGAGTTGTTTAAAACAGCAAATGAGGAAGTTATGTCAGCAATGCTCCCTATTTTGGATGATTTTGGTCGTGCTTTATTGGAATTAGAAAAACAAGGAGAAAGCGAACACCTGACAGGTGTACGTTTAATTTCGACAAAGTTGATCGATACCTTGGCAGCAAAAGGATTAGAGGAAGTAGCGATTCAAAGTGGCGATGCCTTTAATGCAGATATATCAGAAGCGATCACACAAATTCCTGCGGGAGATGACTTAAAAGGAAAAGTAGTGGATGTTGTAGAAAAGGGATATAAACTAGGCGATAAAGTTATTCGTTTTCCTAAAGTTGTTATTGGTCAATAAACAGATGTGTAGACCAATTTATTAATAGAAACTCAGAATCCAAATGAAGAAAGATTATTACGAAATATTAGGTATCGATAAAGGAGCAGATGCTGCTGCCATTAAAAAGGCATACCGTAAAAAGGCCATTGAATTTCACCCGGATAAGAATCCTGGTGATAAAGAAGCAGAGGAGAAATTCAAGGAAGCAGCAGAAGCATATGAAGTATTAAGTGATCCAGATAAGAAAGCGCGTTATGACCAATACGGACATGCTGCTTTTGAAGGTGGTGGTGGCTTTGGCGGCGGTCATATGAATATGGATGATATCTTCAGTCAATTTGGAGATATTTTCGGTAGTGCTTTTGGCGGTGGAGGTTTTGGTGGTTTCGGCGGTTTTGGCGGCGGCGGCGGTCAACGTAGAGCCAAAGGAACTAGTTTGCGTATTAAAGTTAAACTAACACTAGAGGACATCGCTAATGGTGTAGAGAAGAAAGTTAAAGTAAAACGCAAAATAAAAGCAGCAGGAGTTACTTATAAGACCTGTGCAACTTGTAATGGATCTGGACAAGTAACCAAAATAGCCAATACGGTATTTGGTCGTATGCAAACGGCATCACCGTGTCATACGTGTCAAGGTACAGGACAAATGATTGATCAAAAACCAGCAGGATCGGATGCAGAAGGAATGATTGCACAGGAGGAAACTGTTTCAATCAAAATTCCAGCAGGAGTATCTGAAGGTATGCAGTTGAAAGTGGCAGGCAAAGGAAACGAAGCGCCAGGAAACAATAGCGTAGCTGGAGATCTATTGGTTGTGATTGAAGAATTAGAACACGAATCTTTAAAAAGAGAGGGTGATAATCTACATTATGATCTTTATATCAGCTTCTCTGAAGCCGCTTTAGGTGGAAATAAAGAAATTTATACCGTAACAGGCAATGTGCGCATCAAATTAGAAGAGGGCATTCAATCTGGAAAAATTCTCCGATTGAGAGGTAAAGGATTACCGCACTTAAATAGTTATGGTAGTGGTGATTTATTGGTGCACGTGAACGTATGGACACCGAAAAAACTCACAAAAGAACAGAAAGAATTCTTTGAGAAAATGGAAGAAGATGGCAACTTTAAACCGTCTCCTGGTAAGGGAGATAAATCTTTTTTTGAAAAAGTCAAAGAAATGTTTTCGTAATTAGAAAAGAAGTCATACATTTGATGCACACTTATTAAACAGTGGATTTTCTTTTTCATAGCAATTTTTCCCAACCTTATAGTAATATAAGGTTGGGTTTTTTTATGCCTATTTGTAATCAAAATATACCTTGTACTTCGCAAGTTGAAATAAATGATTTATTTTTACAAGAAATATAAAAGATCGATTGATGCAACCTATCTTAGAAGTTAAAAATGTAGAAAAAAGATATTCTGACAAAATAGCTTTAAATAATGTTTCGCTCACTATTCCAAAAGGATCTGTATACGGTCTATTAGGACCAAATGGAGCTGGGAAAACATCCCTCATCCGAATCATCAACCAAATCACCTACCCCGATCAAGGACAAGTGCTACTGGATGGACAGCCCTTGAGTCCTCATCACATTAAGGACATTGGTTATATGCCCGAAGAACGCGGATTGTATAAAACCATGAAAGTAGGTGAACAAGCCTTGTATTTAGCCCAATTGAAAGGATTGAGCAAAGCGGAAGCAAAAGAACAGCTCGACTATTGGTTTGATAAACTCGAGATCAAAGGATGGTGGAATAAAAAAATTCAGGAGCTTTCGAAAGGAATGGCGCAAAAAATACAGTTTGTCGTAACCGTATTACACAAACCCAAGCTGCTGATCTTTGATGAACCTTTCTCTGGTTTCGACCCCGTTAACGCCAATATTATTAAAGACGAAATCCTAGAACTCAAAGAAAAAGGAGCAACGATTATCTTTTCTACCCACCGCATGGAAAGTGTAGAGGAAATGTGTGATCATATTGCTTTGATTCATAAATCAAATAAATTAATCGAAGGGCGTTTAGTAGATGTGAAACGAGATTTTCGAACCAATTTGTATCAAGTGGGAATTTTATCTAGTGATGTACATCGATTGATGTTTGAATTATCTCAAAAATTTACTGTACAACCAACTTCGTTTAAGTCTTTAAATGACGAATTACAATTGGAGGTTGATTTAGGTCAGGCGATGCCTAATGAGTTATTGCATATTTTGTCAAACAATGGACAAGTCACTCATTTTGTAGAAAAATTGCCAACGGCAAATGATATTTTTATTCAAACAGTAAGCAAATAGGTATGAGTGTTTTAAAACTAATTATAAAAAGAGAATTTATCGCAAAAGCGCGCAATAAAGCTTTTATTGTTATGACTTTTTTAGCTCCGCTTTTCTTTGTGGGAATTGCGGTGCTCATTGGATTTTTAAGTACCATGAAGTCAACAACGAAAGTAATCGCTATGCACGATGAGAGCGGTATCTTTAGCCGTGATTTTGAGAATTCAGAGGAATACGAATATAAAAACTTATCGACTGTTTCAATTGAAACGTTAAAGGATAGTGTATTAGCCGAAAAATATGACGGACTTCTATATATCCCAAAGCAAGAACAACTAGCAGCGTATGAAAATTCGATTTACTATATCTCGAACGAAAGTCCAGGAATTGCTTTTATCGGTAAAATCGAATCGATCATTGAAAATAAAGTATCGAGTTTAAATTTAATCGAAAAAGGAATTGACCCTCAGGTAATCAAAGACAATCAAGCTTCGGTTAATTTGCATTTGGAGAAAGCCTCTGGCGAGCAAACCGTAAAAGGACTGAATGAAATCAAGATTTTTATTGGTTCACTCTTTGGATATTGTATCATGATGTTCATTATTATTTATGGAAATATGGTGATGCGTTCAGTTATTGAAGAAAAAACAAATCGAATTATCGAAGTGATTATTTCTTCTGTAAAACCCTTTCAATTGATGATGGGCAAGATAATAGGTACTTCTATGGCTGGATTACTACAGTTTTTAATTTGGGGAGTTGTGGGAGGAATTTTAATGCTCGTTGCAACTTCTGTTTTTGGATTGAATGCTGGAGGGGCGAATTTAGAAGCAGCTCAAATGGCAACAACAATGGATCCAAGTATGATGAGTGATATCCAAAATTATATAACGGAAATCATGAGTTTGCCTTTGTTGTCTTGGTTTGTGTATTTTATTATCTTTTTTATAGGCGGATATTTTTTATATAGCTCACTATATGCCGCAATTGGTGCAGCAGTGGACAATGAAACAGATACACAACAGTTTTTATTTCCCGTGATGTTGCCTTTGATGTTAGGGGTTTATATTGGCTTTTTTACTGTAATTAAGGACCCGCATGGAACAGTAGCTACTGTATTTTCCATGATTCCATTTACTTCACCTATTGTCATGTTGATGCGTATTCCGTTTGGTGTTCCGATTTGGCAGATCCTTGTTTCGATGGTCTTGTTGTTTGGAACTTTTATCTTAACGGTATGGTTTGCAGCAAAAATATATCGAATTGGTATTCTCATGTATGGAAAGCGTCCTTCGTGGAAGGAACTGTATAAATGGCTGAAATATTAAGACCCCTTTCTAAAACAGAAGTTATGAGTAAAGAATCCAAGATTTTAATTGTCGAAGATGAAGCGGCTATTCGCCGTGTCTTAATCCGCATTTTAGAGGAAGAATCTCCAGAATACAAGGTGGATGGTGCTGAGGATGGAGCAGAAGGGCTACAAATGATTACCCAAGAAGATTATGACTTGGTAATTTCGGATATTAAAATGCCAAAAATGAGTGGTGATGAATTACTTGTCGAAGCAAAGAAGATTAAACCCGAAACCGTTTTTGTGATGATTTCGGGGCATGGAGATTTGGAAACAGCGATTAATACAATGAAATTAGGCGCGTATGATTACATCTCTAAACCACCTGATTTGAATCGTTTATTGACCACAGTGCGCAATGCATTAGACAAGAGTAAATTGGTGGTGGAAAATACGATTTTAAAGAAAAAGGTTTCTAAAAAGTATGAGATTATTGGACAAAGTGAATCTATTCTACAAATCACTGCGATGATTGAAAAGGTGGCGCCAACCGAAGCTCGTGTATTGATAACGGGACCTAATGGTACTGGAAAAGAATTGGTAGCTCATCAAATTCATGCCCAAAGTCAACGTGCATCCAAACCGTTGATTGAAGTAAACTGTGCGGCTATCCCCGCAGAACTGATCGAAAGTGAA
This sequence comes from Myroides sp. C15-4, assembly GCF_050522745.1. Lineage (NCBI taxonomy): Bacteria > Pseudomonadati > Bacteroidota > Flavobacteriia > Flavobacteriales > Flavobacteriaceae > Myroides > Myroides sp. C15-4. The sequence goes on from NZ_JBMVQX010000002.1 coordinate 156,729, forward strand.
TTGTTTGGTCACGTAAAAGGAGCATTTACTTCGGCTGTCAAAGATCGACCTGGGAAGTTTGAATTAGCAGATAAAGGCACGATTTTTTTAGATGAAATAGGAGATATGAGTCTGTCTGCTCAAGCGAAAGTACTACGTGCATTACAGGAAAATGTCATTACTCGTGTAGGAGCAGAAAAAGATCAAAAAATAGATGTTCGCGTCTTGGCGGCAACCAATAAAGATTTGCGTAAAGAAATTGAAGCAGGGCGTTTTAGGGAGGATTTATACCATCGATTAGCAGTAATTCTAATTAAAGTACCCGCTTTGAATGATCGTCGAGATGACATACCTTTGTTGCTAGAGCATTTTGTCAAACAAATTGCTGCGGAACAAGGAACCGCTCCCAAAAAGTTTACACCAGAAGCCGTTGCTTTATTGCAAGAATACGATTGGAGTGGCAATATACGCGAGCTGCGCAATGTACTGGAGCGATTAATTATTTTAGGAGAGAAAGAAGTAACATTAGAAGACGTAAAGCTATTTGCTACAAAATAAGATGAAATTAAAAAAAATACACCCCGTTTTACAACAAAATTTAAGTGAACAAGGACTTGTTGAACCTACCGTATTACAAAAGACTGCTTTTGGACGTATTAAAGGAGGACAAGATTTTGTGCTGATTGCTCCTAAGGAAGAAGGAAAAACAACCACCTTGATTATGGCAGCCTTACAGCGTATAGAAGCTCCTGTCGATGATATGATCGCTACGCGTGTATTAATTGTGGTAAAAGATAAGTTTGAAGTAGAACGCCTATTGGAAGAGTTTGATCGATTCGGTTCTAAAATGGGAATTCGCGTATTTGGCGTACACGATTATACCGATTTAGATGATGATAAAAATCAAATGTCTCTAGGAAACGATATCCTTATTGGAACAGCTGAGCGACTAAATTTAATGTTTAGTGGAGCAGGATTTGATGTGAATCAGCTGAAAATGTATGCTATTGACGATGTGGATCAACAATTGAGAAATAGACATGAACCGCGTTTATACCGCTTGTCAGAAAGTATCGGTAAAACACAACGCGTGTATTTCGCTACAGACTACGTTGAGCAACTGGATATGTTCGTTGATAAGACCATGACTGAAGATATGGAATGGCTCGATTTTTACGAAGAGGACGAAGAATAAAAAAGAATATAAAAAAAGAGGCGAATGATCATTCGCCTCTTTTTTTATGTTTGTTGTTTGTTGTTTGTTGTTTGGCTTTTGTTCTTTGTGATATTTATTCTTATTTAGAAGATTTTCCCCTTAACTCATAACTCATTTATCTCACCTAGCTTATATTTGTTTTAGTGTTCGATGAATATATCTCACTGATTTTATATTGGTTTTGGTGTTCAATGAATCTTCACTTCGTTCCGATTTTCGCTTCGATTTGTGATTTGTTTTTTGTTTTTTGATTTGTGTTTTACAATTCACCACTCACCATTCACCACTCACCACTCACCACTCACCATTCACCACTCACCATTCACCACTCACCTAAATAAAGCTACCACAAAAAATAAATGGCGAACATGGTTACGCTATAAACGATGGCCAACACTATCAAAGACGCTTTTCTTCGATTGAAAGCTAGCTGAAAAGGATGCTTGTAAAATAAAAAATCTCGGGTAAATCGGACGATAATAACCAAAAAGGCAAGTAGAAAACACAGGTGTAACATTAGGGTAATCGCCTGAAGTGAGGCGAGATTTGGATTGAGGGTAGTAAGTGATACAAGCTGTGAAAACATAGCAGATTCGATTTAGTACTAGAACTAAAAATACAAAAAATAATGGCTGAACATCAATAGCTTGCTGTTAAATGATTTTTTTTCTTTTAAATTAGAATAATCTTTACATCTTTGTGAGACAAACAAATTCAATTTTAAACTCACTTTAAAGTACTATGGAGTTATTAGATTTTATCTTTCACATTGATCAATATTTACATACGTTAATTGCCAATTATGGATCTTGGATTTACGTTATTTTATTCCTGATTATTTTTGTGGAAACAGGGCTCGTGATCATGCCTTTTTTACCAGGAGATTCCTTGCTTTTTGCAACGGGAATGCTGATTGCTCAATCCACAGAATTAGATATTACCTTGGCTATTGTACTTTTGCTTATTGCCGCTATTTCTGGTGATTCGTTGAATTATTATATCGGAAGAAAAGCTGGGATGAAGATGACGAAAATACGGTTGTTTGGCAAACAGGTCATCAAAGAAGAGCACTTAGATAAAACCCATGCTTTTTATGAGAAGTACGGAGAGCGCACAATCGTTATCGCTCGTTTTATCCCAATTGTTCGTACGCTCGCTCCTTTTGTGGCAGGTGTAGGAAGCATGCGTTACCGAATCTTCATGATGTACAATGTGATTGGAGGGATTATTTGGGTAGTGGGATTGACTTTGGCAGGATACTTTTTAGGAAACTTACCTATCGTTAAAAACAACTTTTCTAAGATTGCCCTATTGATCATTTTTATTTCCATTTTACCTATTATCTTCGAGTTTATTAAGGCAAAAATGAAGAAGCAAAAATAAGTTTAGTGAACGGTTTTTTTGGGTATCTTTAAGCTAAATCAGATAGGGAATGAAAATTGGAGGAGATGTCGTGCAAATAGAGACGAAGTTTCAGGTGTACTTCAGCCTCTTGGTTGGCGGAGTTTATGGACTTACTTTTTATTGGTTCCAACTTGTAAATAGTGAAGCTATATCTGTTGTAGCATTGATTTTTCAAGCTATTTGCTTTAGTGGATTTTGGTTTCTTTTTGCCTTTGGATTTAAACACAAAAGAAAACAAGTAATGGATCATATCGCTTCTGATTCATCTATTGCTTTTTATGGAGCAGCACATCAATTGATTAAAACTTCAGTAGTTTCGGGTGTATTATACGCAACTGAAAATCAGTTGGTCTTTCAACCCAATAATGAAGATTGGATTGAAAATTCATGGACATTAGATTGGGAGAATGTAGAGAATATTCAAACCTATTCTTCGCTGGGAGTAGTTGATCTAGGGGTACGTATTCAAACCAAGGGAGGTATGAAGTTTAAATTCCAGGTCAATCAACCTCGTATCTGGCTTCAAAAACTACAAACTAAAATCGAATTAAAACAGGTGCTTTAAGCGGTATATACCACACAAATTGAAGTGCTATAACATCATTTATATGAGTATACTAAAAAATATTTTTGCTAAGAAAGAAAAATCCATTAATACTATTGAAGACTTTTGGACTTGGTTTCAGGACAATGAACAGACGTTTTTTAAAGTAGTACAAGGACGCGATACAATCGAAGAAGACTTTTTTGATCACCTTGCACCTAAATTACAAGAGCTGAAAGAAGGCGTTTATTTCCTTGCAGGAATGATGAAAGACACAGTCGCTGAATTGATTTTTACACCCGATGGAATCGTTAAGAATGTTGCATTTATTGAAGACTTAGTTGCTGCTGCACCTCAACTGACGAATTGGAAATTTACGGCTTTAAAACCCGCAGTAGACATCAATCGATTTAATATTCGAATGAATAATTACGAGTTTTCTAAAGATAAAATTAATTTCTACGCTATCGAACATCCACAATATCCAGATGAGGTAGATTTAGTGATTGTGTATGACGATTTTACCCTAGCGGACAAAGCCGTAATTACAAACGGCGTATATATCTTTTTAGACAATTTCTTAGGTGAATTAAATGCCATTACTTCTATTGATGGTTTAAAAGTAGTAGGACCTGACGAAGCTGAGGGATCGTTAATTCCCATCTTAAAACTCAAGGACTATTTAGTGTGGCGAGAGAAAGAGTTTATCGAAAAGTATGAAGGAACTCGTTATAATACAGAAAATGACGCCTATGTAGGCTTAGAGGCAACTTTGGAAAATGGAATGCCGTTGATTGCGATGATTAATCGAACGATTTTAGATTGGGATGCCAAAGCATCACATCCGTGGATTGTACGCGTAGAAATTGCGTATAAAGCAAGTCAAAATGGCTTTCCAGATGAGACTACCTACCAATTGTTGAATCAGGTAGAAGATGAATTAATTGCCGTTTTACCTGATATGGAGGGATATTTGAATCTCGGTAGGGAGACGGTAGATGGCAACCGCGATATTTTCTTTGCTTGTAAAGATTTTAGATTACCTGCGCGAGTTTTAGAACAAATGAAAAAGAAGTATAAAAGTGATTTTACCTTAGGGTATGCTATTTATAAAGATAAATATTGGCAGTCATTTGAACGATATAAAGGATAAAAACAAGGCGTTAATCAATTTGATTAACGCCCTGTTTATTTTATGCGGATAACCAGTCTACGATGAGCAACGGACGAGGCGTAGTTTTTTTAGTTAGACGTTGTTTACGCAATCTCAAAAGGGTAATTTTCGGCTAGTAGCGGATGAATGCAGTTTAGTATTTCGTGAAAGGGAAGTGCTACGCGTTCTGGATCGTAATCTGCTTCCAACCAATCGTCTAATTGCTGTACGCAAAAAGCCAGTTGCAACCATTGTTCAAAGTCGAGGTGCATTGGGGTTAAAGCCATCGGTTGTTGATCGTGATCGCCAAAAAACACTTGTCCCATTTCATCAAATAACCAACGATCTCCTTGTCCATTTCGAGCAAAGATCCAATGCATAGAAAAATCACTTGCTTTATTTTCACTTAGGGCTTCAACAGTATCAAATAGTATAGTCTCGGAAGAAATACTCGTTGTCTCTTTGCGTTTGGCAAATAGGAGATAGGTTGATGGAAAAGGAAAAGAGACTGTAGTAGGAAAGCTAACTCCCGCAGTTTGATCCTGTAGCACGGTTTGGATCTCTGTTGACGTTAGTAGTTTAAAATAAATATGAGTAGCTATTTGATTAAGAGCTTTAGCTTCATCCCAACAACTGACACAAACTAATTTGTGTTGGCAGTCAATAAACCACTGTTCGCGATCTTCTTCTGTTTGCGTGTGATTCCACGCTTCTTCACAGGTGTTACACCAAGCATCAGGTCGACCTGTATCTCCTGTATCATATTCGAAAAAACCAATGGGTATACGATCGTCTAAACTGTGTCCCAAATGAGAACACAGCAATGCCATTGCTTGTTTACCATGTATTGAACAGGCTATGTGTTTTTCTTCCATAAATAGGGGTAAATAAAAGCGTATTCTGTCGTTGAATTGAAAATCACGATGAATTAACCTATTGAGAATTAGAGAAAGTCGAATCAGTTTGTCTTATTTTAGAAGTATATAAATACCCCATTGCATATCCTATGCTCGGAATAACAAAAGACAATAAGGCATTAATTAAAAGAAAACTGAAATCAGATATAGGTTGAGATTCGATTAATATGTACCAGTGTGCGTTAAATCCAAGTATGATAAAAAACAGGCTTAAGGAGATGTTATCTGACCCAAAGAAAGGAGCATTATCTGTTCCTCCATTGGCAATTGTAAAAGCCAAAATCAAGAGTATGTTGAGTATAAATGGCCATAAAACAGTTCGATAACTTCTAAAACTCAAGGCGTGAAAACAACTCGTAGAGAGAATAAAGACAACGGCTAGAGACAATAAAATGTACATGTATCTTGTATCGGCATCTTGGTATAGAAAAAGTAAGATGCCTATAAGAGCAGCAATAAAATAGGTTAAAAGAGTATAGTTGATTTTAGGTAGTTGTAATTTCATGTAAATCGTGTTAGGTAAGGGTGAAGATAGCAAAAATATAGCTATAATGTTGCGTTTTAATGAATTACTTTCAAACTTCATTTAGTTAAATTAGGTAAAAATAGTACAACTGTTCTCGTTTTGTAGGGAAAAAAGTTTTGGGCCTGTTTATTTTGTATCTAATTCTACATGAGATTGATAGCTTACTATGTCTTGTTGTGTAGCGTTTTGTTCGATTAGCTTAACTGTTAACTGATGAATGGTTGAAGGGATTTTAACGACTATTTCTTGTTTGTAATTGTAACCATATACCTGAGCGCTTTCTTTTCCCATGCCTCTTTTGGGTTCTACATAACAAGTAAGAGTTAATTGATCTCCAGTCACTTCTTGGGTCCATTTAATTTGCCTTAAACTCCTTGCTTGAAGGCCATATGAACTATACCATCCTTGAACCTCGAAAACGGCTTTGCAACTCCAAATAGATTGGCGTATTTCTTTTAAGGTTATGGCAGGATCAAATTGAGGATTCTCTTGATCCAATTGCCTAGTACGCGCCTGGCCGACGTACGAATATTTCGTTGGAGAAAGCGTAATGGAAGAGTAATGACATCCCATAAATACAAAGAAAAAAAGGAAGAGAACACAAGGTTTCATGGTCTTTTATTTTCGGTCTAAATCGGTAAGAAGCAAAGCGTTGTCTTGACGTAAGTAATCCACCAATTTCTCTGTCTCTGCTAATTTTGGATTTTCCCATAGTTGATCGAGTTCACGTTGTGTTATACCCACCATTTGTAAAAAGTCAACACGACCATGTGGCGTTTCAATCGAACCTAATTCGGGATCCAACACAAAAACAATACCCACTAATTCCGTATCGTATTCTAAACGAATCGGACTATTTGTTGGGATAAAGTGAAATTCTTCAAACCATTTGCCTGAGTCAAAAACGTATTTGGCTAGATTTTGCATTAAATTCATCGCCCAATGAATATTATTGTCTCCCTGTTTTTTAAAGCGAAAGGTCAATTCAAAACCATATCCACTGTATTCCGCCTCTATTTTGTCTTCATCGTAGTATAGGTTGGAAAAACCGTAGCTAACCAAATGAAAGTGATCTTCTTGTTTGGTGCTTTCATACACACTTAATCCATCTAGCGGATTGTCACCGCCTAATGAATAGGGAAGTGCATTGCCAAAATGTTGGGGTTCTTGCTTATCGTAAATTTCATCTAATGCCGCTGTAATGCAATCCCATCCTACCGCATCTTCTTCGTTATAGTTTTGTCTATATTGATCTAAAGTCATCCTTCTTTTTTAAGTGATAAAATTACTTCAAATAGATAAGAAAAGTATCCCTAATTATAGGGGAATTTGTGAGTTGTGAGTTGTGAGTTGCTCGTCGTGCGGTTTGCTCGGTGTTCGTGGCAATTGGTCAACCATCAACCGTTAACCATCAACCGTTAACCGTCAACCATCAATCGTCAATCGTCAACTGTCCAACGGATCAGGTAAAAAAAAATCGCTCGTACTTATTACGAGCGATTTGTAAACAAAAATGTAAGTAATGCTATTTTTTTTTTTCAGCGCAATTTTATTCATTCTTACAAGGTCAAAATTCTAAATTTTTCGCAAAATGAGAAATCCCTATTTTTGGTTATTTTTAAGGTAGACTTTATGTGTAGGGAAGTAAGAAAAGACAAAGATTGAAAAAGACAGTAAAAAGCACAAGGTAAAAAGGGGGCTAACTTTTGAAGCGACCTTGTAGCTGACGGATTGAAACGATCAATAAAAAGTACTATTATTTCTTTGGTCTAGGATTAAGTAACTGTTATTTAATTCTTACTTTTGCGAACTAAAGTATGAGAAAAAATAGAATATGAATCTGAATCTTTTTAGAAAAACGGTGTGTAATGGGCTAAACTATTTTTTGTTTTTTGTCTTGTTATTTGCAGTAGGGCGTTTGGTGTTTTTATTTAGTTATGGTGTCTCAGATATCTTTGAAAATGAAAAATGGAAAATAGTAGAAGCCTTTATTGTTGGGGCTCGTTTTGATGTATCTGCTATTTGTTATGGCTTTTTGCCCCTAGTTCTTTTTTGGTTAACCTCGTTGTTTATACCCAAAAAAAATGAATTGGGATTTAGTCGCTTTTACGCCAATTTTGCGCACTACTATTTGTTATTTGTAGCTCTTGTTTTTCTTACCTTAATTATCATTGATTACTTTTTTTATCAGTTTTTCCAATCCCATATTAACCTGTTGTTTTTTGGGATTTTCAATGATGATACAGCAGCTGTTTTGACCTCAGTATGGACAGATTATCCGTTGTTTACTATTGGATTGGTTTATATTCTAGTTATCGTTTCTTGGCTGTATTGGAGTAAAAGAGTGAAGCGCAAGGTGGTAAAACCTGCACAATCTCGTGCAAAAGCCTATGGATTAATTGTATTGTTGATCTTTCCGTTATTTTTCGTTGGAATGAGAGGTAGTGTTGGGGTTTTTACCTTGAGGAGAGAACATACCAATATTTCAAAAAATGAATTTGTAAATTCCTTATGCTACAATGCGTTATATTCCTTGAAGTTTGCTAATTCAGAACGCAAGGAAAATGCTATTCGCCCCGATATTGAACGCGAATTAACATCCAATGGATTTGCGAGCGTTGAAGAAGTACAATTGGGATATAAAGGCGATAGCGAAGGAAACCTATTTGATCAAGACCTGTTTACAAAAACAAAACACAGCGAATTTCTGCAACAAAATCCACCCAATGTAGTGTTTTTACAAATGGAAAGTATGAGTAATCACTACTTCGATTTAAATAGTGAAACACTAAACTTATTGGGGGATTTAAGTGAGGAATTACCGAATTTATACTACTTTAAAAATAGTTTATCTGCTTATAATGGCACCATTCAAACGCTAGAAGATTTCTTAATTGGCACACCTAAAACCATCATATCCCAATCGGTTTATTTTGATACGCCTTTTGCAAGTTCAATTGCTTTGCCTTTTAAAAATAGTGGATATGAAACCTACTTTTTAACTGGTGCAAGTATTTCGTGGAGAAATATAGATAATATGATTAAACATCAAAAGTTTGATGTGATTCAAGGAAAGAATTTCATCCAAGAGAAATTTCCTCATGCAGAGGAATTTGCTTGGGGTGTGCACGATGGATATCTCTTTGATTATATCCGAGAAACGCTAAAAGAAACAAAAAAGCCTAAGTTTATTTTTGGATTGACTATTAGCAACCATACCCCTTTTGAAATCCCCTCTTACTTTAAAAAGAAAACGATTACAATGAGTGAGGACATGAAGAAGAAAATCCGCGTAGATGAAAAAACAGCCTATGCTAATTTTTATTCCCATCAATATGCAGCTTCGGAATTGGCTCGTTTTATTAAAGAAATTCGGAATTCTCCTTTAGGAGAGCATACCATTATTGTAGCTTCTGGTGATCACAATATTCGTCAAGTATTAGAATATACACCTGAGGAAGGGTTTTTAAAGCGCAGTGTACCTATTTTGATGTATATTCCAGAAAAATACAAACCTGCCTTTTTTGATGGGACAGTGTTAGCTTCACATAAAGATATTTTTCCAACTATTTTTAATTTATCCCTTTCGGATGCCGCGTATTTTTATACGGGAGATGATCTGTTTGATCCTGCAGTAGAGCATCGATTTGCTCTAAATGATTACAGCTTTATTGCTGATGATAAAGGAGCTATTGCCATTGAAAATAATCAACCTTATTACTATACATGGACCAATCAAGAGAAGAGAAAGCTACAGGTTGGTGATAATACCTCGAGTCATGCGTTGTACTTGCAACATAAGATGCAGGCTTATACAGTAATGAAAACGGTTGAAATCTACAAAAGCATCAATCAACATCAACAAAAGAAAAAATAGTATTGACACTTTATTCGGCTTTTTTTAGGTTTATTTTGTTTTTTTGACGGAATACAGTAAACAAAAAATAAAAGCTATGAATAAGTATGTGTTAGTTGTGATGATGTTTTTATTAGTAGGAGCAAAGGCTCTAGCCAATACAACTGGAAGTGATGGAATGCTAGGAGGTGTAGGATTATTAGGCTCAGTTATTGCTATTGTAGCCTCATGGTCGCGTAATGCATCCGTCCTTTGGGCAATTCTTCACGGACTATTAGGATGGATTTACGTCATTTATTTTGTATTGTCACCCAAAAAAAAAGACTAAAGAAAAAAAGAGATTTGGAAAGACTCCAAATCTCTTTTTCGTTATGAAATATCTCAGCACAAGGCTGTGATTTTTTCTGTTTTTAATCGACTAGTGATTGTGTAAAAAAGCTTGTCTATTTAAAAGTGTTTCTTCACTTTCAACGTGATTGTCGTCTGGAATACAACAATCAACTGGACAAACAGCAGCACATTGTGGCTCTTCGTGGAAACCTTTGCATTCCGTACACTTTGAAGGAACAATATAGTAAAACTCGTCAGAAACAGGGTCTTGAGCTGCATCAGCATCAACTTCCGTTCCATCAGGTAAAACAACAGATCCTTTTAAGGCCGTACCGTCTTTATATCTCCAATCGTCGGCTCCTTCGTATATCGCATTATTTGGGCACTCAGGTTCACAAGCACCGCAATTTATGCATTCGTCAGTTATAATGATTGCCATAGCTTATATTTTGTTTTATATGTATTAACTTTGCTACAAATTTACACCCAAAACATTTCAGAAACAAATCAATATGGATTTAGAAGCTAAAAAAAAAGCATTCGTAGCGTTAGGAGATTTTTTAAGACAATTTGCGACAAATGAATTTGTAAAAAGTGAAAAAGTTGAACATAATGACACTTTTTTTGCCCCATTTGAAGCTTTAATTGAGACATCTGTACACTACAACGGATGGTTTGTAAAAGAACAAGTTCTAATTGCCATTCAATCTTGGGCAGCAGCATTAACAGCAGAAAATTTAAACCACTGGTGTTCGGCTTATGATTTTTCACGTGAACCCTTGAAAAAGGTCGGTTTAATTTTAGCTGGAAATATTCCTTTAGTTGGGTTTCACGATCTAATTTCCGTCCTCATTTCTGGAAATATTGCCCTTGTAAAATTGTCGTCTAATGATCAAAAATTACTTCCCCTTTTAGCAGAATATCTACAAAAAGTAGAACCTCAGTTTGCAGAACGCCTAGTGTTTATCAAAGGTAAGATGGAAGGGTTTGATGCTGTTATCGCTACAGGAAGTAACAATACAGCGCGTTATTTTGACTACTACTTTAACAGCGTACCCAATATTATTCGAAAAAATAGAAATTCTGTTGCTTTACTAACAGGAGAAGAAACACCAGAACAATTAACTGCCTTAGGAAAAGATATCTTTACTTACTATGGTTTGGGTTGTCGAAATGTATCTAAATTATTCGTTCCTCGCGGGTATAATTTTGACGCCTTTTTTCAGGGAATGTACGCGCAAAAAGACGTTATCTCTTATGAGAAATACGCCAATAATTACGACTACAACAAAGCCGTTTTCTTAATGAGTGAATTCAAATTGTTAGATAATGGCTTTTTGACGATCAAAGAAGACGCGTCTTATGCTTCGCCTATTTCTTCCGTATACTATGAATATTATGATGTCATAGAAGAAGTGATGGAGCGATTGAAAAACGATCAGGAAAAAATACAGTGTATTGTATCCAATGGTATAACAACAGACAGTATCGCATTTGGACAAACACAAACCCCACAACTTTGGGATTATGCGGATCAAGTGGATACGCTAGCCTTTTTATTGAAATTATAAGACAATGAAAAACATACATAACTTTTGCGCAGGTCCTTGTTTATTGCCACAATCGGTCTATGAACAAGCATCACAAGCCATTCTCGACTTTGAACAGACGGGAATGTCTATTTTGTCTATCTCACACCGTAGTAAAGAATTTATTGCCGTGTTGGAAGAGGCTCGATCGTTGAGTCTAGAATTGTTGGGCTTGCAGCACAAAGGCTATGTCGCATTGTTTTTACAAGGGGGAGCAAGTATGGAATTCTTGCGTATTCCCTATAATTTAATGCAGCAAAAGGCAGGATACATCAATACAGGAACCTGGTCTGCCAAAGCCATTGAACAAGCACAGTTAATGGGCGAAGTATCCATCGTTGCTAGTTCAGAAGATCGAGCGTATACCTATATTCCCAAAGAGATTCACGTGAAGGAACCCTTGGATTATATGCATTTTACCTCAAATAATACCATTTATGGTACACAGTTCAACTCTATCCCCAAAGCGAATGCTCCTTTGGTCTGTGATATGAGTTCGGATATTTACTCTCGTGAATTTGCCTATGATCAGATCGATTTGATCTATGCAGGAGCACAGAAAAATATCGGACCAGCGGGGGTTAGCCTTATTTTGATCAAGGAGGAAATACTCGGTAACACACAACGCGTAATTCCACATATGATGGATTATCAAGAGCATATTAACAAGGATAGTTTATATCATACGGCCAATGTATTTGCAGTATATACTTGTTTGCTAAATTTAAGATGGCTCAAACAACAGGGAGGAGTAGCTGCTATTGAACGCGTCAATAATCAAAAAGCTGCCCTACTTTATCAAACCATTGATCAATTGGATTTTGTACAAGGAGTTGCCGCAGTAGAAGATCGATCCAAGATGAATGTAACCTTTCGCTTTACAGAAGAAAGAATGAATGGCGTATTCGATCAGCTTTGTACAGAAGCTCATATTGCCAATGTACAAGGACACCGATCAGTAGGGGGATATCGAGCCTCGTTGTACAATGCCGTAACACTAGATAGTGTTGCTGTTCTTGTAAACGTATTAGAACAAATGAAGACCGTAATCTAACGAATAAAAAAGAAGAATTACATGAGAGTATTAGCCAATGATGGTATACCAGAAGATATAAAACAAAAATTAGAAACACTTGGTTTTGAAATAAAAGAAGTACGCGTAGCCCATGAACAATTGGTAGCTTATACCCAAAAAAATGACGTTGCTGTTTTATTAGTTCAACAAGGTACCTTGTTGAATAAACGCATGATTGACGAGCTGAAACACTTAAAAGCTATTGTTTTTGCGGGAGTGCAGGTCAATTTAGAACTTATGGATCACATCAAGAGCAACGGAATTAGTGTGATTTGGGCAGAAGATGCCTTGGCCAATGCCACCGCAGAGCTTGTGTTAGCTCACCTATTTAGCGGTGCGAGATTATTACAAGAAGCCAATAGAAACATGCCTTTAGAGGGAGATACCCAGTTTAAATCCTTGCAGCAATCGTATAGCTCAGGGGTTGAGTTATCGGGCAAAACATTGGGAATTATCGGCATGAATCAAGCAGGACAATTGGTTGCCCAGAAAGCATTGGGATTGGGGATGCACGTGGTATATAGTGATGCTTCAATGCCACACCTTAAAACAACCTTTGAACTGGCAAATGGACTTGTCTTTGCTGTAGATATGGAATCAATTGCACTGGCTGAATTAGCAGAGCAAGCTCATTTTATTACTATTCACACTAAGTATTTTCAACGCTATATCGTGAATAAGGATATTTTTGAACAAGCAGAAAACTTGATAGGTATTGTCAACTGTGCTTATCCTGAAGCAATTAACGAAGTGGATTTGGTGGATGAGGTAAACAAAGAAACTATTCTTTTTGCAGGATTAGATCGCTTTGAAGAAGAACCTAATCCCGTGATCCAAGTACTCATGCAACCAGCATTTTCGCTTTCGCCTAATATTGCGACAGCAACCCATGAAAGCCAACACCAAGTTTGGGATGAAATACAACGTAAAATGCACGAATTATTAAATTAATTGCGTAGCTTTAGTTGAAAAATAAAAACTATGGTAGAGCAATTAACAAAATTAATTGAGCAGGTAACTGCAAAAGAAGTAAGCGGAGCTGCTATTTCTAATGAATTAACAGGAGCGGTTACAAAAGAAACAGGAGATAGTATTATCAACGGTTTTAAAAATAGTATCAGCCAAGGAGATCTTGGTGGACTAACCAGTTTATTGAGCGGAAATGCAGGTAATTTAGCGTCTAATCCTATGGTTTCTGGAATGATCGGAAACCTAATATCAGGATTGACAACGAAGCTCGGATTGCCAGAAGGGATTGCGAATAACTTTGCCTCTTCTGTGATTCCTAGTGTGATTCAGATGATCATCTCTAAAGTACAAGGTGGAGAAAGTGGTTTCCAATTGACGGATTTAATCAGTGGATTAGGGGATGGAAAAGGAGGAAACGATCTATTGGGCTCTTTAACAGGTGGAAAAGAAGGCCTTGGTGGAGCCATTGATGCACTAAAAGGCTTGTTCTAATCAATAGACCGAGACACATAATAAAAAAACCAAAAAGAATGTTCTTTTTGGTTTTTTTATTATATATATTTTCAATATTAATCATTGATTTGTTTAGTTAGTGTTTGTTTTAATGTTAAATATTTGTTGTTGTGTTTTCGTTTTTTATATTTTAAAAGTAAAAAATGAAAATATTGATTATGGAGCGCAATCCAATGATAATGGAAGGGTATAGGGCTCTACTTGGGCCTAAAAAGCACACGTTTTTAACAACAACAACTTGTGAAGACTTTGCTACTCTTTTTGCCACTTTACATGACTTAGATCTTGCTATTATTACCCATGAAGTCCTTGGGTTTGCTGATAAAAAACTAGAAACGGGCTTAGATTGTGCGGTACTCATTAAAAAGAATATCCCGTATTGCAAGGTTATTCTGCTGACAGAAAATGAGAAAGCACTCGTTTTGTATGAGCTGTATAAAACAGCAAAAGCCGATGCTTTACTTGTCAAATCAGAATTCACGAAGAAGGTGTTTTTTGATCTTGTAGCAACGCATACTGATGCATTGCCTTACCTAAGTCCTTTAGTAAAAAAAGCAATTCAAAATACAATAAAAAACACCACTTTACTCGATTCAAAAAATAGGCGAATTATTACTTTACTATCCAAGGGCTATCGAATGAATCAATTGGATCAAGAACTTTTATTGAGCACAAGCGCTATTCAGAAAAGAGTATCTAAACTCTCAGTTGCCTTTAAAGTGAAAAATTATCAGGAACTATTAGCGGTATTGCGAGCACGTGAACTGATTTGAGGAATGTTATTTTTTGAAATAGCTTTAAATTGGCAGTCATTTATTCTATATACGAGATGAATTTACATAGATTTACTATTGTCCTAACTCTAACTGATTTTTTACTAGATTATAATATTCCCCTTTTTTAGCTACTAATTCATGATGATTTCCTTGTTCTAAAACTCGTCCATTGTCGAAAACATATATATGATCAACGTTTTTTATTGTACTTAATCTATGTGCGATTACTATCATTGTTTTATTTTGTGAATGATTATATATATTATTCATTATTAAAGCTTCATTAAATGTATCTAACGCACTTGTAGCTTCATCAAATATAAGTATTTCAGGATTTTGATATAAAGCTCTTGCTATTAAAATTCTTTGTATTTGCCCTCCACTCATTCCTTTACCATTCTGTCCTAAAACAGTATTGTATCCTTTAGGTAGATTATTAATGTGATCTTTTATATTAGCCATTTGAGATACTTGTTCTAACCTGTTATAATCAATAGTTGATTTATCCAAAATTATATTGTCTAATATGCTTCCAGTAAATATATACCCATCTTGCATCACAACGCCACATAATTTTCTCCAGTCCTTAGATTTGATTTCTGATAAATCAATAGTATCAATAAGGATATTACCCATAGAAGGTGCGTAAAATTTGAGAAGTAGTTTCATCATAGTTGTTTTTCCACTACCACTTTTACCAACAAAGGCAATTTTCTGTCCTTTCTTAATATTGATAGAGATATCATTCAGAATATTATTACCTGAATTTCCACTATATTTAAAACTAACTTCCTGTATAATTATTTCTTCAAAATCATCTATACTTTTCGATGCTTTGCAGTCTTCTTCTGGCATTTCATTTACTTCATTTATTCGTAAAAAGCTAAACTTTGTTTCGTTCCATTTTTTCATAAAATCTAAAAATGCACCAAGTGGAGCATTTAATGCTCCAATGATATAGCTTATACTTAACATTTCGCCTAAGCTTAGTGATTTATTTATTACCAAGTATGCACAAATAAAAGTAATGAGAGCATTTTTTATTTGCGATATTAAAGTATTACCTATAGTTATTTTATTTTCAATAACAAGTGACTCTTCTTTCGTTAAATAAATTTTATTCTGCTTATTCTCCCACTCTTTAATTCTATAGTTCTCTGCATTATTTAATTTCAGATCTACCATCCCTTGAACTATTTCGAATGAAGACCCCATACTGCTTTTATATGATGAGAATCTTTTATATTCTATTAAATTTCTTCTGGAAGTAAAAGAAACTGTCCATATATAAGAAATTGTAAGACTGACAGAAAATATAATAAAGATGATTGTACTATATTGAAATAATAATATAGAAAAAGCAAAAACACTAATAAATGAATGAATTGTTGAAGATATATTATTAGTAACAAAGGATTCTATCCTGGTATGATCCCCAACTCTTTGAATAATGTCAGATACATTTTTTAATTCAAAAAACTTAAATGGAATCCTAGATAGCTTATATAAGAACATACTAAGAACTTCAATATTCAGCTTTGAAGTAATTCTAATAAAAAGTTTTTCATTAATGAAACTAAAAATATTTCCTGCAAGAATAATAAGAATTTGAGCAACAACAATAGTAGCTAATAAAGAATAATTACTATAAGGAATAACTTCATCAACTATTTTCTTGGTAAGAATTGGAAATGCAAGATTTGACAAGGCTAATAATGCAGATATTAAAAGTATAATAAAAAAAGCTTTTAAATTTCCTTTTATATAATAGTTAAAAAACTTTTTAGTCAATTTTGATTCGCTATCTTTTGTGTTATATTTTTGTGCGTTCTTATTGGGGCGAGCAAACACAACGATTCCCTTTTTTTCACTTCCTCTTAACCATCTTTCAAGAAATAAATTTCGATTTAGTTTATATTTACCAAATTCGGGATCTGAAATATAGAACTCATTTCTATTTATTTTATATAAGACTACATAATGATTGTTATCAAAAAGTAACACAGAAGGCAAAGTTCCAAAATCTATAAGCGTGTCTATATCTATTTTAGTAGTGGTTACATCAAAATTAAAATGTTTCAAAGCAGTTGAAAGATCTAAGATATTTGCACCCTGTAAGTCTGTAAAACAAATCTCTTTTATGTGCGTAGATGAAACTCCGATATTATAATAATCCAATATTATTTTAACACAAGTTGAACCACAATCTGTTTGATCAAATTGAAGATGCGTGGGGAACTTTTTCTTGAAAAAGTCAATCTTTTTTAAAATAGTATTTCCCATTAATCTCATTTATTTCATATGCAGGAAAAATAGCATACCTTAGTTCCGAATCTTTTATGTCCTCTATTTTATCAGGATTTATATTCCAGTATTTAGTAAAATCCCTATTTTTAATTACTTTGGAAATAGGATTTTTATTAGGACAATACTTCCCAAAATCGGCTTTACATATTAAATTGTTTTTCAAATACCCATTTTGATTAATTGATATCTTCTTATTGTAAAATATGTTATATTTTTGTGCTTCAAAGTATTGTTTTATGTTTATACACAATTCGTTTTCATTAAAGGTCGTTAGTGCAATATCACAATAACTTTTAGTAGTAAAAATAATTCCATCTTCAATCTTATCAGCAGGCATTGAAAACAAAACTATATAGTGTACTTTTTTATATTGATTTAAAATTACTTTAAGCTCGTTTATTTCATTATCATTAAAATTACTTACATGCAGCTCAATAGATCTAATTGTAGTTTTTTCAAAAAAATCTAAAATTTGGGAAAGTTGTTTCACAGTTACACATGAATGAAGAATCCTTAATTCTATATGTTTGCAAAGCAAGTTATCCAACTCTTGTATAAAACCTTGTAAATCATATGATGAGTTTTCATCGACAGAAATACATGATAATAATATAAAAGAAGGTGAATCATAAAAATTAACCATTTCAGAAAACCGTTGTGGTTCATCTGTAATAAAACCGATTCTCCTTGAGGTTAAGAAAGAGATATAACTTTTCAAAATTTCCTCTGAGTCAACTAGTTTTTTACAATCTTCTATCGGATATTTTTTGAATAATTCTACCACGTCAATAAGTGATAAAGGGACAATTTCAATCTTGCGTTCATCTAATATGTAAAAAGCACCTCGTTTTTTACCTCTTACAGGTATACAAGAGGAATATAATGTCAAATAGTTATTTTTCATAATATAGTACTATTTTTTATCTATAACGAGATTAGAGATTGGCTTAAAATCAAGATAATTGTTCATCATTAATGACCGATGTTTTTTTGATTGACTAAATTTTACGTTTTTATACAACTCTCCAATACTATCCGTTTTGCGCTTTACCATATAGCGATATGCCAAAGGAAGTTGTTCCAAAAACTTTTTGTCAAAAGGAGTTTCAATTATTTTCATTTGCTGTCATTTTTTATTAGCCACTCTGCTATTTTCTTTTCAATATAGTAGTTACAATGTACTGATGGGGCAAAATATTGACCAACCGGATTAACTTCAATAAAATAGTATTGATTATCAACTGTTCTTATTAAATCAATGGAGCCAGTATTTAATCCTACTAAATCCATGAATCGAACTATTTTTCGATTTATTTCACTAGGTAAGATATAGTTTACCCATTTTGTTGTTGTTGAGTTAAAATTTAGTTTTATATCAACATCATCTATTGAGGAGTTTATCAAGATAGCTGAAGCGTATATTTCACCTGCTAAATAAAAACATCTAATTTCATAACTTCGATTAATTTTAGATTGAAATAAACTGGGAAAGAAATAATCATTCAGTTTTTCAACTTTTTCATCATCTATCTCTGTAGTATATGGACTATAAGTATAATTTCCAAAAGTATAATAACTGATTTGTCTTATGGGTTTATAGATAATTTTTCCATTTTCTGCTTTAAAATTAATAAGTTCTTCTTTTGAATTGGTCACTATAGAAGAAGGAACAAGCAATCCTGCTTCTTTAGCTTCGTTTAGCATTTCTAATTTATTAACTTTAATCTTAGAATAATGAGGAAACCAAATTTTATCCTTTAATATATAGAATAAATAATCAAAAAAATCTTTCAATTCTCCATTGCTTTCTCTATCTATCTTCTTATTTATCTCTCCTAAATTAAAATCTGATTTAAAATGAATGTTTTTTTCAAATCTTCTATAGAAAATGACATTAATATTATGTGTAATTTCCTCTCTTTCGAAATAAATCTTCTTGTTATTTATATCAAGCCTATACCCATTAGAATTATTTACCAAATCTTCTATAAATATTTTAATAAATGAAGCCCCTTTATATAATAGCCAATCCACTACAGGATCTGTACTTTGTTCATATTCTCTATAAGTCAGTATCAAAATCATAGCTCTACTGTTCAATAAAATAAAGGAGGTTAATATGTGAACCCCCTTTACCTTAGTAATTACACACCTTAATTAATCGTTATAATCAGAACTGTCTGAATATTCAGAAAGGTCTGAGTGTGTAGAAATATCACTATGATCTGAGTAGTCATCGTGCGTACTCTCAACAACTACTCCTTGTCCATAAAGAGTCAATGCCTCTTCATTACTAATTTCTTCGAATTTTTTCAATTCAGTCAATTTCAATTTTTCCATCATGTAAAAAATTAAAGATTAAAAATATATTTATTTGCCACTATAGCCTTGTTAATTCCCCTTAGATTATTTTCTATTCACATTCTTTTGTATTCCATCAATCTTTATTTTGTCTCCAGAACTAAAGGAATATCTAATACTCAACCCAACCTGGCGACTATCATTATACTTCTCACTTCTACTTTCAAAGGATTGAAGTATGTTTCGGTTATTATCAATATCTCCTTTGAATATATCTTTTACAAAAACTTGAATATTCAATTTATTATCTAATAGTGATTTATTGTATGTTATGTCAAATGAATGTCTGTCTTTTGTCACACTGTACAATTGCCTACTTTCTAAAAAGTATCTAAATTTACCATCAATACGGTCAGTTTTACTGATATTGTATGATGTAGTAAGTCCAAAATAGCTAAAATCGTTTTTCTTTTTTTCAGATTGTTTATTTAGACGAAAACTCCCTAATGAATAATTAAATATTGGCATTATCATTATGTTCTTTTTTCTATAACTATAGGAAAGTGATAGGTCCGCCTGATATCTTTCATATATATTTATATATTGATCTATAATTAACCTTGAATTAGAATCCGAAATTTTTTGAAAAACATTTATACTATTTTTATAGCTATAATAAGAAAGACTGAATCTCCATGTTTTGTAAGAAAAAACAGACGATATTAAATTTCTTATTGTTGGGTTTAATTCTGGATCTCCTGCTCTAGCTAAATATTGATTCTGATATATTAGGTTTGGACTTAGCATATATCCTGTTGGTCTTATGATCGATTTGTTATATGATAATTGTACATTAAAAGCGGAGAAACTTTTCATAAGTGAAAGTGATGGAAACAGATCATAATATTTACTAAATGTATTTGAAGTAGCTTCTCCTCGTAACCCAATCTGATATGAAAAATATTTTGTTTTCCCTAAAACAGAAACATAATGAGCAAATACATTTTCAGAATATTGAAAATCATTGAATTGTTTATTTAAAATATTTCTTTCTTCATCATTTTCCATATTATAATAAAGAACCCCCAACGACAAATTGGTATCTCCAAGGATTTTTTTATCATAATCTATGCTACTATTTGGTAGATACACTTTTCTATTAACCTTTTGATTAAAGAGCGTTTGAATATCACTATTAATTTCATTTGTTAAAAACTGATCATTTATAGTATTATATATATTGTAGTTCAGTTCCAACCTGATATTTTGCCCTAAAGTATCTAGATGTGTAGGCTTCCCCATTTTAGGACACCTCTAAATTCGATAAATAATTCTTATTATGTTCAGATTTGATGAAGAATTTA